>NZ_KV807494.1:21859-63820 GCF_001812015.1 Streptococcus sp. HMSC073D05 | reverse complement strand
CTCGCGCGACAACTATATTAGTATATCATGACCTCTCCTTACTGTCAACACTTTTTTCCAAAATTTTTTATTTTTTTGAAAGTTTTTTTGAAAGAAACAAAGAAAAGCCTGTAATAAGGCTTTTCTATTAGTCTAGTTCTTTGGTAATGATAAGAAATTTTTCTTCCTTGTAGCCTCTTTTCATTAAACCTGCTTTAGCTATATCTAGAAGATCTTTTGAAAAGGATTGTATCGCTTCTTTTTCCTTTTTATTTAGAATTTTCTTTGAATATTTCTTTCTAAGTTTTCGATAGTCCTGTTCTTCATTTTTAAAGAATGAAGAATCCTCTAAATAGCTTTCTAGTTTTTCTAATTCTACAAATAAGCCCAACTCAAAGGCTATCGGGGCAAAGGTGGTTTCTAATGGTTGTGTACAAACACTTCTAAATTCCACAGTCCCACGAGCAGTTAGATCTTGAAATTGGTAACTTCGATGTTGTTTTAGATCTTCTTTTACAGGGTTAATGATTTTCTCATTTCCATCAGCCGTATAGGCTGTAATTTCTTTTTGATCTAGATAGTCCTCCACTCGAATTGGTTTAAAATAATATGATTTGCCCTCTCTAGTTGCCGTAAAAATAGCCGTTCTAGCGAGATTATTAAAAAACTCTTCTTCGCTTTGGTAGTCCTTAGGATAAATCCCTACATTTTCCTTATAATAACCATGTAAGGATTCTTCCCAGAAAATATCTCTAGCAATTTTTGTATCCCAAGCCTCTGCTGAAAATTCTGAGTTAGAAAACAAATATGCTTTTGCTGCTTCAATTTTATTAAATGCATTAATGATGCGAATATAATTATCGCGCCTTACATCCAATTGAACCTGGTTTCCGCATATAAATGCTCCGTACGAAGGATAGGAGTGTGTCTTCATCCCTGTACCATTCATTGCAAGGAAAGCCATTAACATCTTGTATCGTTCGATTTTCACTGGGCTATTATCATTTTCTTTCCACAAAGGATGGATTCCGTGCCCTTGAATTTCGTGATTATTTTCTTGTAAAATCGGTTGAATGATCTTCAAATAAGCCTCAAAACGTTTGGCTACCTCATTTATAGAACGAGCTCTCTCAAATGCAAATTCAATTGTATTGTAACTCAACTCGAATAGAATGCGATCTTTAGAAGAACAGTGAATCAATTGAATGGGATTTTGATTGTCATCTATTTTTTCAACTTCAAAATCTGATAAGTTGGCTAAGGTTCGAAAAAGATTTTTCGTCACCTCTATATTTGTTTTGTTTCCATTTGTTTCTACAATCGGAAACTCTAATTCAACTCCGACAAAGAGTTCCGAATCCTCTTTCATATTACTAAGGTACTTCTCTTTTAGTAATTTAATTGCTTGTTGTTTTGTCATTGAATCCTTTTTCTTCTATTGGAGATATGGGTTCCATTATATCATTTTTTGCTATTCTCGACTACTCATGAAAAGCAAGACAAAACGCCTGCTTACGAAATTGTTTTAAATTAAAGCAATTTCGTAAACAAGCGTCTACCATTCATTCAATATGATGAGTGTTCCCGCTGGGGAAAATCCCCAGCGGTAGACCAGAGCTAGACTAAGAATAACAGTGTATTCCATCATCATAACACTCAACAAAATTGATGATATTATACCAATTCGATGATAGCCATTGGCGCAGCATCACCACGACGTGGTTCAGTTTTAAGGATACGAGTATATCCACCATTGCGCTCAGCATAACGAGGTGCTAATTCAGAGAACAATTTTTGAAGTGCAGTTGTTTCTGAGTATTTACCTGTTTCTTCATCAAAGTTTTGTGATGCAACTTCGTTACGTACGAATGCAGCAGCTTGACGACGTGCATGCAAATCACCACGTTTACCCAAAGTAATCATTTTTTCAACTGATTTACGGATTTCTTTCGCACGTGCTTCAGTTGTTACAATTGCTTCATTGATGATAAGATCTGTAGTCAAATCGCGAAGCATCGCTTTACGTTGTGAGCTAGTGCGTCCTAGTTTACGGTAAGCCATGTATTCCTCCTCTATTTATCGTTTTTTAACCCAAGGCCTAAGTCGGCAAGTTTGATTTTAACTTCTTCAAGACTCTTACGTCCCAAGTTACGAACTTTCATCATTTCTGCTTCTGATTTTTCAGTCAAATCGTAAACAGTATTAATGCCAGCACGTTTCAAACAGTTATATGAACGAACTGAAAGATCTAATTCTTCGATCGTACGTTCTAAAATGCGATCATCAGAAGTTGTATCTACTTCCTTCATAACATCTGTTGCAATAGCAATTTCAGTTAAGTTTGTGAATAGATTTAGGTGTTCTGTCAAAATACGAGCAGACAAACCTAAGGCATCTTCTGGAATGATTGTCCCATTTGTCAAAATTTCAAGGGTTAGCTTGTCAAAGCCATCGTTGCTACCAACGCGTGCTGGTTCAACTTGGTAATTGACTTTAGTCACTGGCGTATAGATTGAATCTACAGCAAGTGTTCCCACTGGTGCATCATCTTTTTTGTTTTGATCAGCTGGAACATAGCCACGTCCACTGTTTACAGTAAGCGTTGCTTTCAAAGATGCTCCTTCTCCGATTGTAAATAGATAATGATCAGGGTTTACAATTTCGATGTCACTATCAGTAAGAATATCTCCAGCAGTTACTTCTGCAGGTCCTTCTACATCAAGTTCAATAATCTTTTCGTCTTGGACGTAAGATTTAACGGCGATTCCTTTAACGTTAAGAATAATTTGCATAACGTCTTCACGGACTCCTGGAACGGTATCAAATTCGTGGAGTACACCTTCAATGTTGATTGAAGTGACAGCTGCACCTGGAAGTGAAGCCAGAAGTACACGACGAAGTGAGTTTCCAAGTGTTGTACCATAGCCACGTTCAAGTGGTTCTACGACAAACACGCCATAATCTTTGTTTTCATCAATTTTTGTTATATTTGGTTTTTCAAACTCAATCATTTGCTATACTCCCTCTTAAACGAAAAGCTGTGTAATTGTTGATGATTATACACGGCGACGTTTTGGAGGACGAGCACCATTGTGTGGTACAGGAGTTACATCGCGGATTGCAGTTACTTCAAGACCAGCAGCAGCAAGTGCACGAATAGCAGACTCACGACCTGAACCAGGACCTTTAACAGTTACTTCAACAGATTTAAGTCCGTGTTCTTGAGCAGCTTTTGCAGCAGCTTCTGATGCCATTTGAGCAGCAAATGGTGTAGATTTACGAGAACCTTTAAATCCAAGTGCACCTGCAGATGACCAAGCGATTGCGTTACCATGCACATCAGTAATCATAACAATTGTGTTGTTAAATGTAGCGTGAATATGAGCAATACCAGATTCGATATTCTTTTTCACACGACGTTTACGTGTTGGTTTAGCCAAGATTTTTACCTCCTTATTTTATTTTATTTTTTCTTACCTGCAATCGCAACAGCTTTACCTTTACGAGTGCGAGCATTGTTTTTAGTGTTTTGTCCACGAACTGGAAGTCCACGACGGTGACGGATACCACGGTATGAACCGATTTCCATCAAGCGTTTGATGTTCAAGTTTACTTCACGACGAAGGTCACCTTCAACTTTGATTGCGTCAACTTCACGACGGATAGCATCTTCTTGATCTGGTGTAAGATCGCGAACACGAATATCTTCAGAAACGCCTGCAGCAGCAAGGATTTTCTTAGATGTTGGAAGTCCGATACCGTACACATAAGTCAATGAAATTACTACACGTTTGTCATTTGGAATGTCAACTCCAGCAATACGAGCCATGTTTTCTCCTTTCTATCTTATCCTTGACGTTGTTTGTGTTTTGGATTTGCTGGGCAAATTACCATAACACGACCATTACGACGAATTACTTTACAGTATTCGCAAATTGGTTTGACCGATGGTCTTACTTTCATTTTTATCCCTCCAAGTTTTTCGATTATTTAAAGCGGTATGTGATACGTCCACGTGTCAAATCGTACGGACTCATCTCCACTGTAACACGATCTCCCGCTAAAATACGAATATAGTTTTTACGAATTTTACCAGAAACTGTTGCTAAAATCTGATGTCCATTTTCAAGTTCAACCGTAAACATAGCATTCGGCATTGTATCGACTACTTTGCCTTCTACTTCAATCACATCGTCTTTTGCCACGCAAAAGTACCTCCATAAATTTCGATTCATTCCTCTGAGCACAGAGGTAACAATTATAAGTCAGACTAACTAATTGTAACACTAGTTGTCCAATATTGCAAGCATGAAAAACGCTTTTATTTCAAATTTGACAAGACTTTTTCAATGTCTGAAAATACATCATTGATATCTTGGTTCCCTTGGATGTCATGTACGAGTCCTTTTGAACGATAAAATTCAATGATTGGTTCACCTTGGGCAATATTAACATCCAAACGACGTTTTACTGTCTCAGGTTTATCATCTTCACGTTGGTAGTAATCTTCCTCTTTGTAATCAACTGGTGGATTGAATACTTTATGGAAAGTTTCTCCAGTTTGACGATGAATGATACGTCCGCCCAAACGCTCTAAAAGACTGTCTGGATTTACTTCGATGTTGATAACACCTTCAAGCTCAATACCAAGTTCAGCCAATGTTTTATCTAAAGCATGAGCTTGCTCAATGGTACGTGGATATCCGTCTAACAAGAAACCTGTTTCTTTAATATCATCTTGAGCAAGGCGTTCTTTTACAATTCCATTGGTTACTTCATCTGGTACCAACTCACCTTTATCAATGTATGATTTTGCAAGCACACCCATTTCAGTTTGGTTAGCCATCGCTGCGCGGAACATATCTCCAGTGGAGATATGCGCTACGTGAAACTCTTCAACGATTTTAGCTGCTTGAGTTCCTTTACCTGCTCCAGGCAACCCCATAATTAAAAGATTCATGATGAATTCTCCTTATTTTGTTTTTAAATGGAAGCAGGAGCGAATTCCTATTTCCATTTAAAAACAAAATAGAAGGCTGACAAAGTCAACCTTATTCTATTCTGTTGTTGTGTCCATAAATCCGACATACTTACGTTTTAATAAGTAGCCTTCTAATTGTTTCATTCCCTCAATACCTGTTGAAATAATGATTAACAAACTAGTTCCTCCAAGAGCAACTGCATCTGTCAAACCAAATAAATCTCGAGCTAGGATTGGAATGATGGTAATAAAGCCAAGGAATACTGATCCGACACTTGCTAAACGACGTAGCAAACGAGACATAAACTCTTCTGTCCCTTTACCAGGGCGAACGCCTGGGATATAGGCACCACTCTTTTGAAGGTTTTCTGCCGTTTTTTCAGGATTGATCTGAACAAACGTGTAGAAGAAGGTGAAGAGAATGATCAATAAGGCATACATTGCCACACCAGTTGGTGTGTTTGTAGCCAACATGGCTTGAGCTGTTTTCACCCATCCTGCATTGTAACCCATAGCGCTAATCACTTGGAAAATTGCAGCAGGTGCTGCTGTAATCGAACTAGCGAAGATGACAGGAATAACTCCTGCTGGGTTTACTTTCAAAGGTAGGTAAGAACTTGATGGAGCTCCTTGTGCAATCTTTGTATATTGGATTGGAATCTTGTATTGTGCTTGCTCCACAAAGGTTGTAAAGTAAACAATAACCAAGACAGCAAGGATTAATACCCCAACAAAAATGAGGGAATTAGTCATTTGACCAGAACGTACGTTCACAAATGCATTTTCATAGATTTCTTTAATCATCTCAGGAATTGATGACACAATTCCCGCAAAGATAATCATTGAAACACCATTTCCGTATCCTTTATCTGTGATTTGTTCTCCAAGCCAAGTCACAATCATGGAACCGGTCGTCAGAATTGCACCGATTAACAAATAGGTCTTGGTATTAGGAGTTGCAACTAATTTTGCCTGAGACAAGGTGTGGAAGGTCGCTGTAATCCCAATGGATTGAACAAAAGCTAGAACCAAAGAAATATAGCGTGTTGCTTGGTTGAGCTTTCTTCGACCAACTTCTCCTTGTTTGCCCCATTCAACAAACTTAGGTAACAGATCCATTTGCAAAAGTTGCACGACGATCGAAGCTGTGATGTATGGGCTAACCCCTAATGCGAAAACTGAGAAGTTCCTCATAGCATTCCCAGATACTAAACTGAGCATGTTCAAGAAGGACACATCTTGAAGGTTGTTCAGAATTTTCGCATTTACACCAGGTACTGTAATCGTGGTTCCAATGCGGAAAACAAGAATGATGAAGATCGTAAACAAAATCTTCGACCGAACTTGTTTTACCTTAAATGCATCTTTTAATAATTTAAAAAACATAGGTCACCTCACTTAGATGACTTCAACTGAACCACCTTTAGCAGTGATAGCTTCTTCAGCTGATTTAGAGAATTTAGCTGCTTTAACAGTCAACTTCTTAGTCAATTCTCCGTTACCAAGAATTTTGATACCTGATTTTTCAGCTTTTACAATTCCTGATTCTACAAGTACTACTGGAGTTACTTCAGCACCATCTTCAAAGGCGTTCAATTGATCAAGGTTCACAATAGCATATTCTTTAGCGTTGATGTTTGTAAATCCACGTTTTGGAAGACGACGGAACAATGGAGTTTGTCCACCTTCAAAACCAAGACGTACACCGCCACCGCTACGAGCTTTTTGACCTTTTTGACCACGGCCAGAAGTTTTACCATTACCAGATGAAGTACCACGACCAACACGGTTGCGGACTTTACGTGAACCTGTAGCAGGTTGTAATTCATGAAGTTTCATTATTTATTTTCTCCTCTTTTGTAAATTGCTAACGCATGTAATCAGGAAAAGGTGTCCTAACTACAAACTCGCCTATACTTATATTTAGTTTTAGGGGATGAGAATCTCTCATACCCCTGAAAACTTTGTTTCTATTTTAAATAGATTATTTTACTTCTTCAACTGTTACCAAGTGAGATACAGCAGTGATCATACCACGTACTGCTGGGTTATCTTCTTTAATAACAGAGCTGTTCAATTTGCCAAGTCCAAGTGCTACAACAGTTTTACGTTGTGACGGGATGCGTCCGATTGGAGACTTAGTCAAAGTAATTTTAATTTGAGCCATTTGAATCTCCTTTCTTAAGCCAAGTCAGAAACTGAAATACCACGAAGGGCAGCAACTTCATCAGCGCGTTTCAATTGTGCCAAACCGTTAACAGTTGCACGAACGATGTTGATTGGAGTGTTTGATCCAAGTGATTTAGATGTAACATCTGCAATACCTGCCAATTCGACAACGGCACGAACTGCTCCACCTGCAGCAACCCCAGCCCCTTCGATAGCTGGTTTCAACAATACACGAGCTCCACCAAATACTGATGTTACTTCGTGTGGAATTGTTGTTCCAACCATAGGAACTTCGATCAAGTTTTTCTTAGCATCTTCAACAGCCTTACGGATTGCTTCTGGAACTTCTTGAGCTTTACCAGTACCAAATCCAACACGGCCATTACGGTCACCAACAACTACAAGAGCTGCAAAACGAAGACGACGTCCACCTTTAACAACTTTTGTTACACGGTTGATGGCAACTACGCGTTCTTCAAGTTCAACTGCATTATCTTTAAATGCCATTTTCTAGTGTCCTCCTATTAGAATTTCAATCCGTTTTCACGAGCTGCATCAGCCAAAGCTTTAACACGTCCGTGATATAGATATCCACCGCGGTCGAACACCACTTCAGAAATACCTTTAGCAACTGCACGTTCAGCAACAAGTTTGCCGACAACAACGGCTTGTTCAGTTTTAGTTCCTTTTGAAACTTCTTTGTCAAGAGTTGAAGCGCTTGCGAGCGTTACACCCGCTACGTCATCAATTACTTGAGCGTAGATGCCTGTATTAGAACGGAATACGTTCAAACGTGGGCGATCAGCAGTTCCAGAGAGTTTTCCGCGAACGCGACGGTGGCGTTTTTGACGGATTTTGTTTTTATCTGGTTTCGAAATCACAATTTTCACCTCTTAATTTTAAAATCATGTGCTAAGCACTGAGTTGGTAAGATGAAGTTTGGTTGAAAAACAACCAAACTACATTATTTACCTGTTTTACCTTCTTTGCGGCGAACGTATTCACCAACATAACGGATCCCTTTACCTTTGTATGGTTCAGGTGAACGAAGGCTACGTACATAAGCAGCTGTTTGACCAACTACTTCTTTTGAAATTCCGCTAACAACGATTGTTGTTGGGTTTGGAAGTTCAAAAGTAATTCCTTCTGGAGCTTCAACTTCGTCTGGGTGTGATTTACCAACAGCCAAAACAAGTTTTGATCCTTGAAGTTGTGCACGGTATCCAACCCCGCGCATTTCAAGTTCTTTCTTGAATCCTTCTGATACACCAGTAACCATGTTGTTCAAAAGGGCACGAGTTGTTCCGTGGATTGTTTTCATTTCTTTTGAATCGTTTGGACGGTGAAGTGTTACTTCAGTACCTTCCACACGGATTTCAATATCTTTTGAGAACGTACGAGTAAGTTCTCCTTTAGGTCCTTTTACAGTTACAACGTTGTCATTGTTAGTGAGTTCAACACCAGCAGGCAACACGATAACTTTATTACCAATACGTGACATGTTTTTTATTCTCCTGTTAAATTGTCAGGCCTTTACGGGCCAGTTTTCACGGGGTTTAAATCTTTTTGATTTAAAAGTTAATGTTTAGGTCTCAATTTCTAAGTGAATCGAGGCATTGTCTCGCAGACATAACTTTAGGTTAGGCAAGAGACAATAACGAAGAGTCACAACGAAATTGGGAGCTAAATATTACCAAACGTAAGCGATAACTTCTCCACCAACGTTCTTTTGGCGTGCTTCTTTATCAGTAAGCAAACCTTCAGAAGTTGAAAGGATAGCAATTCCAAGTCCGTTAAGAACTTTTGGAAGATCTTCACGTTTTTTGTAAACACGCAAACCTGGTTTAGATACACGTTTCAAGTTTGTGATAACTTTTTCACCGTTTTGTCCGTATTTCAAGAATACACGGATGATGCCTTGTTTGTCATCTTCGATGAATTCAACGTTTTTTACAAAACCTTCGCGTTTAAGGATTTCAGCAATCCCTTTTTTGATGTTTGATGCAGGTACTTCAAGTACTTCGTGTTTTGCTTGGTTAGCGTTACGAATACGTGTAAGGAAGTCTGCGATTGGGTCAGTCATAACCATTATAATTTCTCCTCTTACTAGTAGTTTGCAAGTTGCACTTGCTAGTTAATGATTGAGCTAGGCTCAGAAAGTTTTGATACATTCAAACAAGATAATCTCATTTGAACACGAGCTACAACCTGGGCAAAAAAGATAGATTTGTCTTGGAGCATCGCTCCTGCACCAAATCTCCTATTTTTGCTGGGGTTGTTACGCTCTTTGTATCATAGAATTACCAAGATGCTTTTGTGACACCTGGGATTTGACCTTTGTATGCCAATTCACGGAAGCAAACACGGCAAAGTTTAAACTTGCGGTAAACTGAGTGTGGACGTCCACAACGTTCACAGCGAGTGTATGCTTGAGTAGAGAACTTCGCTGGGCGTTTGTTCTTAGCAATCATAGATTTTTTAGCCATTAGTTTTACCTCCTATATTATTTTGCAAACGGCATTCCGAGGCCAGTAAGCAATGCACGTGATTCTTCGTCTGTGTTCGCTGTAGTTACGATTACGATATCCAAACCACGAGTTTTATCAACATCATCAAAGTTGATTTCTGGGAAGATCAATTGTTCTTTCACACCAAGTGTGTAGTTTCCGCGTCCATCAAATGATTTAGTTGGAACACCATGGAAGTCACGTACACGTGGAAGTGAAACTGTTACCAATTTATCCAAGAATTCGTACATACGTTCACCACGAAGGGTAACTTTTGCACCGATCGCAACACCTTCACGAAGACGGAAGCCGGCGATTGATTTTTTAGCCTTAGTGATCAATGGTTTTTGACCTGAGATCAAAGCAAGCTCTTCAGCAGCTTTTTCAAGGTTTTTAGCATTTGATACTGCATCACCAACACCCATGTTCAAAACGATTTTATCAACTTTTGGCACAGCCATAACTGATGAATAGTTGAACTGTTCAGTCAATGATGGTACTACTTCATTAAGGTATTTTTCTTTTAAACGATTAGCCATTATACTTCTCCTTTCCTTCGTGATTAGTCAAGCACTTCGCCTGATTTTTTGTTGTAGCGAACTTTTTTGCCGTCTACAAATTTGTAGCCAACACGTCCAGCAACACCGTTTTTGTCCAAAACTTGAACGTTAGAAGCATGGATTGGAGCTTCTTTTTCAACGATCGCACCTTGAGGGTTTTCGTTATTTGGACGTTGGTGTTTCTTGATGATGTTTACACCTTCTACAACAACTTTATTTACTTTTGGAAGAGCAGTAAGAACAACAGCTTCTACGCCTTTGTCTTTACCAGCGATAACGCGAACTTTGTCGCCTTTTTTTACAAACATTTTATTCTCCTTTTATTCTTACGCCCGATGGGCACCCTGGCTAAGCCAGGGGACTGTGTTTGTTTTTTTATTGATTAAAGTACTTCTGGAGCAAGTGACACGATCTTCATGAAACCACCGTCACGCAATTCACGTGCAACTGGGCCAAAGATACGAGTTCCGCGAGGAGTTTTGTCGTCACGGATGATTACTGCTGCATTTTCGTCGAATTTGATGTATGAACCATCTTTACGACGAGCACCTGATTTAGTACGAACGATAACAGCTTTTACAACGTCACCTTTCTTAACCGCACCACCAGGAGTAGCTTGTTTTACTGATGCAACGATTACATCACCGATGCTCGCGAATTTACGTTTTGAACCACCAAGAACTTTGATTGTCAAGATTTCGCGTGCGCCACTGTTATCAGCGACTTTCAAACGAGTTTCTGTTTGAATCATTTACGTTTTCTCCTTTCAGGTATGATTAGATGATGACCGCTTCTTCAACGACTTCTACAAGACGGAAGCGTTTTGTAGCTGAAAGCGGACGAGTTTCCATGATACGAACGATATCGCCTTCTTTAGCAACATTGTTTTCATCATGAGCTTTGTATTTTTTAGAATAGTTGATACGTTTACCATAGACTGGGTGGTTACGTTTAGTTTCAACTACAACTGTGATTGTTTTGTCCATTTTGTCAGACACAACGCGTCCAACAAGAACTTTACGATTATTGCGTTCCATTGAAATTCTCCTTCCCTAGTCTATTATTTAGCTTCTGATTGAACAGTTTTGATACGAGCGATTTGTTTTTTCACTTCTTTCAAACGTCCAGTTTGTTCCAATTGACCAGCAGCCGCTTGGAAACGAAGTTCAAACAATTCTTTCTTCAATTCATTTTCACGCTTCGCGAGTTCTTCTTGAGAAAGACCACGAAGTTCTTTAACAAATTCTTTTACTTCTGTAAGTTTCATGACCTCTCCTTATTCTGCTTCACGTTTCACAAATTTAGTTTTAACTGGCAATTTGTGGCTAGCAAGACGAAGCGCTTCGCGTGCGATCTCTTCAGATACACCAGCAATTTCGAACATCACTTTACCACGTTTAACTGGTGCTACCCAACCTTCAGGAGCCCCTTTACCAGATCCCATACGTACCCCGATAGCTTTAGCGGTGTATGATTTGTGTGGGAAAATCTTAATCCAAACTTTACCACCACGTTTCATGTAACGAGTCATGGCGATACGAGCAGCTTCGATTTGACGGTTTGTGATCCAGTGGCTAGTTGTAGCTTGAAGACCGTATTCACCGAATGCTACTTCTTTTCCACCTTTTGCTTCACCGCGCATTTTACCACGGAATTCGCGACGGTGTTTTACACGTTTAGGTACTAACATTGGTTATTTACCTCCTTTAGCGTCTTTACGAGCTGGAAGAACTTCACCACGGTAGATCCATACTTTAACACCAAGTTTACCGTAAGTAGTGTCTGCTTCTTCCCAAGCGTAATCGATATCAGCGCGAAGTGTGTGAAGTGGAACAGTTCCTTCAGAGTATCCTTCTGCACGGGCGATATCTGCACCGTTCAAACGACCTGATACTTGAGTTTTGATTCCTTTAGCTCCAGCACGCATAGCACGTTGGATCGCTTGTTTTTGTGCACGACGGAAAGCAACACGTTGTTCCAATTGACGAGCAATTCCTTCACCAACAAGGTGAGCATCCAAGTCAGGACGTTTGATCTCAATGATGTTGATGTGTACTTGTTTACCAGTCAATTTGTTAAGAGCTGCACGAAGTGCATCAACGTTTGCTCCACCTTTACCGATAACCATACCTGGTTTAGCAGTGTGAAGTGAAACGTTAACTTTGTTTACTGCGCGTTCGATTTCAATAGTTGAAACGGCTGCGTCAGCCAATTCTTTTTGAATGAATTTACGGATTGCAAGATCTTCATGAAGGTAATCCGCGTATTCTTTTTCAGCATACCATTTGGCATCCCAATCACGGATGATACCAACACGCATACCAATTGGATGTACTTTTTGACCCACGAGTTTACCTCCTTATTTTTCTGCAACAGCTACTGTGATGTGAGCTGTACGTTTGTTGATTGGTGAAGCTGAACCTTTCGCACGTGGACGGAAACGTTTCATAGTTGGTCCTTCGTTTGCGAATGCTTCAGATACTACCAAGTTAGCTTTTTCCAAACCAAAGTTGTTTTCAGCGTTTGCTACTGCTGAGTTCAACACTTTAAGGATGATCCCTGCAGCTTTGTTTGGTGTGAATGTCAAAATAGCGATGGCATCGGCTACGCTTTTACCACGGATGTTGTCAAGAACAAGACGTGATTTACGAGGTGAAACACGCACTGTACGAGCCATTGCTTTAGCTGAAGTAATTTCTGCCATTTATGTTCTCCTTATTTTCTACGTGTCTTCTTGTCGTCTGCCGCGTGACCTTTGTAAGTACGAGTTGGTGCAAATTCACCAAGCTTGTGACCTACCATGTCTTCTTGGATGTAGACAGGTACATGTTTACGTCCATCATAAACTGCGATAGTGTATCCGATGAAACTTGGGAAGATCGTTGAACGACGTGACCAAGTTTTAATTACTTTTTTCTTTTCGTCGTTTGCTTGAGCTTCAACTTTTTTCATCAAATGCTCATCGACGAAAGGTCCTTTTTTAAGACTACGTCCCATTTTGTAATTTTCTCCTTTAAAATTTAGTACCACAGCGGCTTGCGCTGCTAAGCAGCGCTACCGAGCTGGCGGAAAGTGTAAGCTAGTTGCTTATGATTATTTTTGGTTGCGACGACGAACGATAAGTTTGTCAGATTTCGCTTTCTTGTTACGAGTTTTAAGACCAAGTGCAGGTTTACCCCAAGGAGTAGATGGCGCTTTACGTCCAACTGGTGCTTTACCTTCACCACCACCGTGTGGGTGATCATTCGGGTTCATTACAGAACCACGAACTGTAGGGCGAACACCTTTCCAGCGGTTACGTCCCGCTTTACCAAGGTTAACAAGTCCATGTTGTTCGTTTCCGACAACACCAACTGTAGCACGGCAAGTTCCAAGAATCATACGAACTTCGCCTGATTGAAGACGAACAAGTACATATTTACCTTCAGAACCCAATACTTGAGCAGAAGCTCCAGCAGCACGTACCAATTCTCCACCTTTACCAGGTTTCAATTCGATGTTGTGGATCAAAGTACCAACTGGGATGTTAGCAAGTGGAAGAGCGTTTCCGACTTTGATATCCGCTTCTGGTCCTGATACGATGCGTTGACCTACTTCAAGACCTTTAGGGGCGATGATGTAAGCTTTCACACCGTCAGTGTAGTGTACAAGCGCGATGTTAGCTGAGCGGTTTGGATCGTATTCGATCGTTTTAACGACTGCTTCAACTCCATCTTTGTTACGTTTGAAATCGATCAAACGGTAATGACGTTTGTGTCCACCACCTTGGTGACGAACAGTAATACGACCGTTGTTGTTACGACCTGCTTTGTTTTTAAGAGAAACAAGCAAAGTTTTCTCAGGTGTGTTTGTTGTGATTTCAGCGAAATCCAAAGAAGTCATATTACGGCGACCGTTTGTTGTTGGTTTATAAACACGAATTCCCACGATATTTCCTCCTTAGATTATTCAGCTTCAGTAGCAAACAACTCGATTGCTTTAGAATCAGCTGCAAGCGTGATGATAGCTTTTTTAGTTTTTGAAGTAAAACCAGTGTAACGTCCAACGCGTTTTGCTTTAGGTTTTACGTTTACAGTGTTCACATTCGCAACTTTTACACCTTCAAACGCTGCTTCAACAGCTTGTTTGATCAAAAGTTTGTGAGCGCGAGTGTCAACTTCGAATACATATTTGCCTGCTTCAAGTTGAGCCATTGACTTTTCAGTGATAACAGGTTTTTTGATAACATCATACAAATTCATTATGCAAGAACCTCCTCGATTTTAGAGATAGCTGCTTGAGTAACAAGAAGTTTGTCACTATTTGCGATGTCAAGAACACTTGCAGTTGTAGCAGTCGCAACTTTCACGTTTGGAAGGTTACGAGCTGAAAGAGCTGCGAATTCATTTCCTTCTTCAAGAATAACAAGGACTTTAGAATCGATGCTCAAAGCTGCAAGAACTTTTGCAAATTCAGCAGTTTTTGGAGCTGTAAATTCAAGAGAATCAACGGCTACAAATTTGTTTTCAGCAACTTTTTCTGAGTAAACAGATTTAAGTGCAAGGCGACGAACTTTTTGAGGAAGTTTGTACGCATAGCTACGTGGAGTTGGTCCGAAGACAATTCCACCACCACGCCATTGTGGAGAGCGGATAGAACCTTGACGCGCACGTCCAGTTCCTTTTTGACGCCATGGTTTGCGTCCGCCACCTGAAACGGCTGAACGGTTTTTAACTGCGTGAGTTCCTTGACGAAGGCTAGCACGTTGGCTGATGATCACATCAAATACAACTGCTTGGTTTGGTTCGATACCAAAGATCGCATCGTTAAGAACAACTTCGCCCGCTTGTTTACCAGTTTGGTCGAATAATGTTACATTTGCCATTTTGACTGTATTCCCCTTTCCTTATTATTTACCAGCTTTAACTGCTGACTTGATAGTGATAAGAGATTTCTTAGCACCTGGTACGTTACCTTTGATAAGGATAACGTTCTTTTCTGGAACAACTTGTACAACTTCAAGGTTTTGAATCGTTACACGATCGCCACCCATGCGTCCTGCAAGGTTTTTACCTTTGAATACGCGGTTAGGTGCAACAGGTCCCATAGAACCTGGACGACGGTGGTAACGAGAACCGTGAGCCATAGGTCCACGTGATTGTCCGTGGCGTTTGATAACACCTTGGAAACCTTTACCTTTAGAAGTACCAGTTACATCAACAATGTCTCCAGCTTCGAAAGTGTCAACTGTGATTTCAGCACCAACTTCCAAGCCTTCAACGTTTTTGAATTCACGAATGAAGCGCTTAGGAGCCGTGTTAGCTTTTGCTACATGTCCTTTAGCAGGTTTGTTGCTCAATACTTCGCGTTTGTCATCGAAACCAACTTGGATAGCGTTGTAACCATCTGTTTCAACAGTTTTAACTTGAAGAACAACGTTTGGAGTTGCTTCGATAACTGTTACAGGGATCAATTCGCCAGCTTCAGTGAAGATTTGAGTCATTCCCACTTTTTTCCCTAAGATTCCTTTTGTCATGAGAAAATAGTTCCTTTTCTATAGTTTTTTATTCAAAAAGTTTTTAACGAGCGTTTTTTATGCTCTGGATCAAGCTTTAGATTAAAGTTTGATTTCTACGTTTACACCACTTGGAAGATCCAATTTCATCAAAGCGTCAACTGTTTTTTGAGTTGGGTTGATGATGTCGATCAAACGTTTGTGTGTACGCATTTCGAATTGTTCGCGAGAATCTTTGTATTTGTGAGTCGCACGAATGATTGTGTAGAGGCTACGCTCAGTTGGAAGTGGGATTGGACCCGCAACTTGTGCACCTGTACGAGTAGCTGATTCTACGATTTTTGCAGCCGCCGTGTCGAGTGTACGGTGTTCGTACGCTTTCAAACGGATGCGGATTTTTTTGTTTGCCATCTTTTTCTCCTTTTCGTCTATTTAAGATAATAGGCTAGCTCCACAAGAAAACCGACGCGCGTTGCGTGGCAATGCAACCGAGCGTGTCGCAACCTCTTGCATCAAAGCTAATAGCTGTTTTTCACAGCACCATAGTAGTTTAACACAAACAAAGGCCCAATGCAAGGGATTTGAGAAGATTTTTTCCGTTTTTTTAATGAAAGTGTTTTCGAAAGAAAAAGCGTGCTAAAAAAGTTGCTATTATATAGGAAAAAGGGAGCGAGACAGAACAAATTTATATCCAATTTGTTCGTCGTCTCGCCCCCGCACAGTTGATTAGGTTATCTTTGGAGCTTAACAAGCGAACAAAGATACCAATCAACCACTGCGTCTAGCAGTTATTCCTATTATTCTCAGAGGGCTGTAGTCTTTTTTCTTCCTATTTATCTATTTCTAGAAATTCCGTCCTGACTTGTTATAGCCATATTTTTCGACGAAATGCTCGCGGAATTCCAAGAGATTGTCATCCATGATGGCTTGACGAACCTGCTTCATAAGGTTGATCAAGAAATAGAGGTTATGGTAGCTGGTCAAGCGAATACCGAAGGTCTCATCTGCCTTGAGGAGGTGGCGAAGATAAGCTCGTGTGTAGTTCTTACAAGTGTAGCAATCACATTCAGGATCCAGCGGTGTAAAATCTTCTGCAAATTGCGCATTTTTCACCACCAGACGTCCTTGACTGGTCATGCAGGTACCGTTTCGAGCAATCCTCGTCGGCAAGACACAGTCAAACATATCCACTCCACGAATAACCCCATCGATCAGACTGTCTGGAGCTCCTACTCCCATAAGATAACGCGGCTTGTTCTCTGGTAAGAGCGGAGTTGTGAAATCAAGTACTGCATTCATCTCTTCATGGCTTTCCCCAACAGCTAAGCCACCGATAGAATAACCTGGAAAGTCCATGCCGACCAAATCTTGAGCAGACTGACGGCGTAAGTCTTCAAATCCAGCCCCTTGGACAATCCCGAAAAGACCTTGATCATGAGGGCGACGGTGAGCTTTTAGACCACGTTCTGCCCAACGACTGGTCCGTTCGATTGATTTTTTCACATAATCATAGGGCTGATAGAACTGAGGGCATTCATCAAAGGACATCATGATGTCGCTTCCTAGATTGTTTTGGATGGAGATGGCCTTTTCTGGAGAGAGGAACATCTTCGAGCCGTTGAGGTGATTTTTAAAAGTTACCCCTTCTTCGGTGATATTGCGGGTATCCGCTAGTGAATAGACCTGGAAGCCTCCACTATCTGTCAAAATTGGCTGGTCCCAGTTCATGAACTGGTGCAGTCCTCCTGCTTTTGCGACCAAGTCGTCCCCCGGACGAAGCCAGAGATGGTAGGTGTTGGCCAAAATAATTCCGGAGCCCATTTCCTTGAGTTCTTCTGGCGATTGGGTCTTAACGGTTGCCTGAGTCCCTACAGGCATAAACATTGGGGTTGGGAAGGTCCCGTGAGGGGTGATAATTTCTCCCAGACGAGCTCCTGTATGCTTTTCTTTTTTGATTAATCGATATTGAATCGGTGAATCTGTCATGGTTACCTCCGTACTGGGAAAAACAGTCCCAGCCTTCTTATTCCTGTCACAGTTTTCCTGTGAGCACCTGTACGATTGTACCAAATTTTACCAGCTCTGTCACGGACTTATGTTATAATAAAAAGTACTACTATGAAGAGAGTGTCATCTATGAACCTTAAACTGATTCGCCTCCGGGCACGCACCATGCAAGTCCAGCAACCGGGCTTAGCTATCCTTTTTGCTCTTCCGGTCCTGTTGACCATTCTTGCTAACTTTCTCTTAAGCGGGCAAGATCTGATCGATCTACTACCGGATATGACCTTGCAGCAAGCAAGTGTTTACATGATCCAGCGGCAGCTCTTTCCTTCTGTTGTCTCCTTTGTCATCTCCATTTTAGTGGTCGGTGCAACTTTTAGCTATTTAGATACGATCAATCCCAAAATCGAACACCGAACACGCGTTTTAGATATCTTTAAACAAGATCGCTTTACCTCTGTATTTGCCACCTTGATCTTAAAGCAAGCCCTTCTCTTTTTATGGGGACTCATCCTCTATGTAGGGAGCCTCATCAGCACCTACGCTAGCATTCGATTTTTGGCGATCTACGACAAGGTAAGCAACCCTAGTACTTTGAGTGCTTCCAGTCCTGAATTCCAATCTCTCATGCAACAAATGCCTCTGATGACGGCCGGTGTCGTACTGGGTCTACTCGGCCTCCTCTTTTACCTGCCGCAATACTACAGTCTCAGCTTGGTCGAATTGATCCTCTATGAGCAATTACGAGACGGCGACTACAAGGGAGCCTTTGGAGTGCTTCGCCAAAGTCGTGAAACCATGAAAGGATTCCGCAGCAATCGCTTGGTGCTCGATCTAACCTTGATTGGTTGGTACTTCTTGAATTACTTCACGCGCGATGTCATCGGCTTTTATACCATGCCATACTTTATCAACTGCCAAATTGCATTTTACGATCAAATCAAGCAGATTAAACAAGGGCCGCGCCATTTTGCAGGCCATCCAAGCCATGAAGCTAAATAAGAGTAAGAAGAAAACCCCAGTTTCCTGCTGGGGTTTTCTTCTATCGTTCTACTGTTAATTTTTTGTCCTTTATAAACCGTATAGGGAGTCCCCGAGGATCAGTCGGGTGTGTTCCCGTTTGATACAGCGGTTCATGACAATATCTTCTCGACCTGCTCCTCGAAGGATTTCTTCTGCTTCTTGATTTTCCAGCTCCAATTGTGCCCAGAAAATTTTCGCATCCGTCTCAATAAAATCACGTGCCACATCTGGTAAAAACTCACTGCGACGGTATACATCGACGATATCTACTGGGAAAGGAATCTCCTGCAAGCTAGCATACACCGTTTCTCCAAGGATTTGCCCTCCAGCTGCGCGGGGGTTGACAGGAATAATCCGATAGCCCCGCTCTTGCATCTCCTTGCTGACACGATGACTGGTTGTGTCTTCACGATCAGATAATCCAACTACAGCGATGATCTTGCTCGTTTCTAGGTAATGTTTGATAATGCCATCACTAGGATTGCGAAATGAATAAGCCATAAGAATCTCCTTTTGTATGCGTTTCCTTTCTTTAAATAGTATAACAATACGGAAGGCATTGCAAGTGTTTGTCATTAAAAGCGGTAGGAAACTGAAAAGTCTCCTACCGCTTTCTGTTTTGAACAAACTCAATTTTATTTGGCTTCATACCATGTCTTGCCTTCGTTTTCATCGGCTTCCAGTGGTACTGCAAGTTCGATAGCGGATTCCATGGTCTCTTTGACGAGTTCTTTGATCGCTGCCAGTTCATCACTTGGCACTTGCAGAACGATTTCATCGTGCACTTGAAGAAGCATCTTGGTCTTGTATGCTCCTCTTTCTAGCGCTTGGTCCAAGTGGATCATGGCAATTTTCAAGATGTCTGCTGCAGATCCTTGGATGGGTGAGTTGATAGCTGTCCGCTCCGCAAAGCCTCGAACATTGAAGTTGCGAGAATTGATATCTGGAATCTCCCGACGACGCTTGAAGAGAGTCTCCACATAGCCTTTATCACGCGCTTCCCGTACCACTCTCTCCATATAGTCCTTGATGCCAGGGTAGCGTTCGAAGTAGGTCTCAATATAAGCCTTGGCTTCTTTTCGACTGATCCCTAGGTTGTTAGACAGTCCAAAGTCGGAAATTCCATAAACCACACCGAAGTTTACTGCTTTTGCATTGCGACGGTCGTTCGGCGTCACATCTTCAGGTTTTGCAATATTGAAAACTCGCATAGCAGTCGATGTATGGATATCTGCCCCATGCTGAAAGGCGTCAATCAAATGCTCATCTCCCGAAATATGGGCCAAGACGCGCAGTTCGATTTGTGAATAGTCCGAACTCAACAAGACACTATTTTCCTCTTCTGGGACAAAGGCTTTACGAATAAGACGACCTTGCTCCAAACGGACAGGAATGTTTTGCAGGTTGGGATCCACGCTGGACAAGCGGCCTGTCTGCGTCAAATCCTGTACATAGCGGGTATGGATCTTCCCATCTTCCAAAATCCAGTCTTGAAGACCAATAACATAGGTCGACTGAATCTTGGCAATTTGGCGGTATTCAAGAATCTTAGACACAATCGGTGCAATTGGAGCCAGGCGTTCCAAGACATCAACGGCTGTTGAATAGCCGGTTTTGGTCTTCTTGGTATATTCAAGAGGGAGTTCCAATTTTTCAAAGAGGATGACCCCCAATTGTTTTGGAGAATTTATGTTAAATTCCTCTCCAGCAAGCTCGTAGATTTCTTGAGTCAAGCGCTCCAAGACCACTTCGTTTTCCACCTGCATATCTTCTAGGGTCTGGCGCTCTACCTTGATCCCCGCGATTTCCATCTTGGCCAAAACAGCTGCTAGTGGTTGCTCCATATCATAGAGCAAATCTAGTTGGTCATGGGCTTGCAACTGCTCCATCATGGGCTCTTCGGTATCCAGTAGAACAGCGACTTTCCGTGCCAAATGCTCTAATAGGACCGTCTTTTCTGGGATAGCTTTTTTGGCTCCCTTGCCATAAACGACTTCGTCCAGCGGCAGCGCAATCTGACTATAGAGACTCGCAATGGTTGAAATCTCATTGTCCTCTACGGTCGACAAGAGATACTTGGCCAATCGACTGTCAAACGCGGGATTTTGAAGGGTAATGCCCAAGTGGCTGAGCAAGACCTTGGCCCGTTTGAAGTCATAGATCTTGAGCGGCGTTTTTTCGAGAAATTCTTTGAAAATCGGTGTTTGTAAAAGATCAGTATCTGTACTCGCGTAGAGTTGACCTTTGGTCCCCCATGCGAAACCAATAATGGGTTCCGTATGGTAATTGTCCCCAAAAATCTCAAAATGGAAGAAACTATCTTCCGTGAGCATATCTGAAGTGACTTGCTCGACTTCTGTATAGTCAATGGCTACAGGAGCTGCTTCTTCTCCACTGAGATCCAAGGCCTGACGGAGTTGCTTGAAGCCCATCTCCTCATAAAACTTGGCTAGATTTTCTAGATGAGGGCCCGAATAAGTGATATCGTCCAGCCCAATTTCAATAGGCGCATTGGTATCGATGGTTGCGAGAGTCTTAGACAGATAGGCCTGCTCCTTGTCGTTGATGAGGTTTTCCTTCATCTTAGAAGCCTTCATCTCGTCGATATGCTTGTAAATACCATCGAGAGACCCGTATTCTAGGAGTAGTTTGATCCCGGTCTTTTCTCCGATCTTAGTCACACCTGGAATATTATCTGACTTATCTCCCATCAAGGCCTTGAGGTCGATAAATTGCTCGGGTGTCAGTCCCATTTTTTCTTTCAGATAGGCTGGAGTGAATTCTTCAAACTCCGCCACCCCTTTTTTGGAGATTTCAACCACCGTATTGTCATCCGTCAGCTGGATCAAATCCTTGTCCCCAGAGACAATGGTCACATCAAATGGCACCGAGCTAGTTTCTGCCATCTTATCTAGCGTTCCAATAATATCATCCGCTTCATACTGGGCCAGCTCATAATGGCGGATTCCCAAATGATCCAGTTGCTCACGAATGAAAGGAAACTGCTCGCGGAACTCATCTGGTGTTTTTGCACGGCCCCCTTTGTAGTCGGCATACATCTCCGTCCGAAAAGTCGTCTTTCCTGCATCAAAAGCAACGAGGACATGGGTTGGTTGGATTCGCTCCAATAGATGGCTCAACATGAGATTAAAGCCATAGACCGCATTGGTATGCAGACCATTGGCATTTTTGAAGCGATCAATTTGATTATAAAGTGCGAAAAAGGCACGAAAAGCGACGGAAGACCCGTCGATGAGTAACAATTTATTCTTTTTTTCCATAGGCCTATTATACCACGAATCACAAGGTCTCTGGTACATAAAAACTCTACCCTTTCGGGTAGAGCCTTCTTTAGAAGTTTTTTATGAAAAATGAAAAGAAGTGTTTATTCGCCGTAACAAGACCCTTGTTGTGGCAATTTCTTAAAGCATTTTGGATAATTGACTGAGATTTTCATTTTCTGTACCTCATTTCTTATTGGATGAGTACAGTATACAAGAGAAACCTAAACCATTCCTTATAGAAAGCTTCAAGAAAACTAAAAACGGAGACGCAAAACACGCGGTTGTTTTTGGCTACAAGCTGGTAATTGAAGGTGGAGCCCTTGGTCATCTTGACTCCAAGAAAGGAGCTGGCTTTCTCCAAGGAGCTCTACCTGCCGAATACGCGCATGAAGGATTCTCGGTTGCTTGAGATCATAGGCGAGAGACGGCAAGGTCAGCTCTTCTATCCGTCCACTTGGTTCCAGCTGGATAGCATAAAGCAGGCCTTCACGCGTAGTATAGCGGAAATCTTGGTTGGTATAGAGTGGCGCTTTCCCATCTGAGAAGGAACCTTCCTGGGCCTCGGTCGGTCCTTCCGATGACACCCGCCACGGCCGACTCTGATAAATGGCTTCTCCATTTACCGCCAGCCACTCCCCGATCTCTGTGAGGATGTCTTGGTCTTGCTCAGGGATCGTGCCATCTGCCTTGGGTCCAATATTGAGCAGAAGATTGCCATTTTTGGCCACAACATCAACTAAATTTTGTAGCAATTCTTTACTGGTCTTGTAGGCTAGATCCTGGGTATAACACCAAGAATTACGAGCGATCGCGGTATCCATTTGCCACGGAAAGGCTTGCGTCTCTCCGTACCCTCCCCGCTCCATCTCGACGATTCCTGAACCGAAAGGGAGGGCATCCTGTTTGTAACAAACAGCCACCGTTCGATCCTCTTGTGCTGCTAGATTGTAATAATAAGCCAAAAAGCGCATCAAGTAGGGACGGAAACTCTCATGCTGGATCCACCAGTCAAAATAAAGGAGCTCTGGCTGGTAGTCCCGCACCAGTTCACAGGTTCGCAACAGCCAATCTTCCAAGAATTCTTTACTTGGATAAGGCTTGGAAGTCAGATCAAAATGATCCTTGGGCTCTGGCTCGGCTGGCCAATAAAGGCTGTCTCTTGGGACTTCTTGCGGAATGTCACTAGTGAATTCCTTGCCATGTGAAAAGAAAAACTGGTGTTCTGCCCGGTGAGAGGACGTACAGAAGTGCAGGCCACGTTTTTCTGCTTCCTCCCTCAGCTCTCCTAAGACATCTCGTCTCGGCCCCATTTCTAAGCTATTATAAGGCGAGAGAGTAGAGGCATACATCTGAAAACCATCGTGGTGCTCCGCAACTGGAAAAAGATACTGGGCTCCCGCTTTTTGAAAGAGATCTAGCCAAGATGCCGGATCAAAGCGATCGGCTGTAAATAGAGGAATGAGATCCTTGTAGCCAAAGCTAGCCTGGTCTCCAAAATGCGCTCGATGATAGTCATAGCAAGGATTCCCTTGGATATACATATTTCGCGAATACCATTCCGAACCGAAAGCAGGTACACTATAGACGCCCCAGTGGATAAATATTCCAAATTTGGCATCCCAATACCAATCTGGACAGACTTGATGGCTAAGAGAGGCCCAGGTTGGTTCAAAAGGACCTAACTGGATGACTTGATCAATCTCTTCAAGGCTTATCATTCTCTTCTCCTCTTTTCTTGTTACTATCTCTATTGTAACGAGAAACCCTCGTTTGTAAAGACAAACGAGGGGAATGTTTAAAATAGTAGACAAAGAGCTTTATCTAGGAGAATCAAGCTGATGATGAATGGAATGAACCTTCTAGCCCTTCACTGCTTGAGAAATAAAACAAGCGATAGCGTCTGTCTCTCCTTGGTGGAGAGCCTTAACGATTTTGGACCCCACAATAACCCCATCTGAGACTTTGTTGAAACGGTGAACATCCTCCATGCTGGAAACTCCAAAACCTGTTAAAACAGGAATGGACGCTATTTCGTGTAATTGGGCCAAGTGGTGGTCCAAATCGTCTCGATAGCTACCAGCTTTCCCCGTCACCCCATTGACAGCAACGGCATAGATAAATCCTTCTGCATCTTGGATCAATTTCTTCTGGCGCTCGATTCCTGTGGTTAAGCTCACTAGCGGCACCAAAGCGATGTCTTTATCCACTAAGAGAGGCTCTACCAGATCCGCATGCTCATGAGGAAGATCCGGAATAATTACCCCCTTGACCGCTGTTCCTTCTACATCTCTAAAAAAGTTTTCGAGCCCATATTGGAACAAGGGATTGAAATAGGTCATGATGACCAAAGGAACACTTGTCTCTAAGTGCTGGATCGTTTGCACCAGACCCTCTGTCGTCGTCCCATGGGCTAAACTTCGTAGTCCCGCCTCTTCAATCACAGGACCATCTGCCACCGGATCCGAAAAAGGAATCCCAACCTCAATAGCTGAGACACCAAGCTCCTCCAAAAATTGGATGGTTTCCTGCAAACCTTCCAAGCCTTTTTCATGATTTCCTGCCATGATATAAGGAACAAAGATCCCTTGCTGCTGGTCTTTCAGCTTTTGTAAATGCTCTGTTAAGGTCTTTCCCATCTTACTCTCCTCTCTCTTGTTCTAGGCGGTCTTTGACTTGTACCACATCTTTGTCCCCACGTCCTGATAAGCAAACGATCATAGATTTTTCAGGCCCCATTTCCTTGGCCAACTTCACCGCATAGGCGATAGCATGGCTCGATTCCAGAGCTGGAATGATTCCTTCTACTTTCGAAAGCAATTGAAAGGCTTCTAGGGCTTCTTGGTCTGTCACAGGCACATAGGTTGCCCGCTTGATTTCATGGAAATAAGAATGCTCTGGCCCAATCCCAGGGTAATCGAGACCTGCCGAAATCGAGAAGGCTTCTAAAATCTGTCCATGGGCATCCTGTAACACATCCATCAATGCGCCGTGAAGGACTCCGGGACGCCCCTTGGTCAAGGTTGCTGCATGCTGGTCTGTATCTACCCCAAGGCCAGCAGCTTCCGCCCCATACATGGCAACAGATGTATCCTCAACAAAAGGATAAAAGAGCCCAATAGCGTTCGATCCGCCTCCTACACAGGCTAGGACGGCATCTGGCAACGCACCATCATTTTGCTCTGCAAATTGGCGTTTGGCTTCTCGGCCAATGACACTTTGAAAATCACGGACAATTTCTGGGAATGGGTGAGGTCCTAGAGCAGAACCCATGATATAGTGGGTATCCTCCACATTTGCTACCCAGGCTCTAAGGGCAGCATTGACCGCATCCTTGAGAACCCGTGACCCATCTGTTACTGATTGAACCTTGGCGCCCAACAACTCCATCCGAAAGACATTGAGGGCTTGGCGTTTGACATCTTCTTCCCCCATGTAGATGGTGCATTCCATACCAAATAAAGCAGCAGCCGTTGCCGTTGCAACACCGTGCTGACCAGCTCCTGTTTCTGCGATGATCTTCTTTTTGCCCATCCGGTGTGCCAATAAAACTTGTCCTAGGGCATTATTAATTTTATGAGCCCCTGTGTGGTTGAGGTCTTCTCTTTTAAGAAAAATCTTGGCTCCACCGACATACTTGGTAAGATTTTTAGCGTAATAGAGCGGTGTTTCCCGACCGACATATTGTTTCAGAAGCTGATCCAATTCTGCTTGAAAAGAAGGATCTGTTTGACTTTCTCTGTAGGCTTCTTCTAATTCTAAAACTGCTGTCATCAAGGTTTCAGGGACAAATCGTCCCCCGAACCGCCCGTAAAATCCGTTTTGATCTGGTTGTTTATATGCCATGCTTGACCCTTTCTATAAATCGTTTTATCTTTTCTTGATCTTTTATTCCATTTGTCTCGACCCCACTGGATACATCCACCGCATAAGGATGAAAGAAGCGAATGGCATCTGCTACATTGTCTTCCGTCAAGCCTCCTGCAATAAAGAAGGGCTTTGTAAAGTTTTGACTTTCGAGCTTTTGCCAGTTAAAAGTCTCTCCACTTCCTGCTACAGGAGCATCAAAGAGCAGATAATCGGCACTGGTCTCAGGAAGAGCTGCATCTTTTCCCACTTGAACAGCGCGAATCGTTTGTTGGGGAAGCTCTTGCAAGATATTATCATCTATCGGTCCATGCACTTGTATCAGGTCCAAGCCCACAACCTGGCAAGCTTGCTCCACTTCTTCTCTTTGTGGTGATACAAAAACACCGACTTTTTGAACCCCCTTTGGAATGCCTGTAGCCAACTGCCGGGCTTGCTCCAGCGTGACTTGCCGTTTGCTTGGTGCAAAAACAAAACCAATGTAGTCCGCACCGGCTTCAACAGCTGTCTGGACGGCTTCTGGATTGGACAATCCGCAAATTTTAACCTTTGTCAATCTGCAACTCCTTTACTTTTTCAGCCACATTGTCTGACTTCATGAGGGCTGTCCCAACGAGAATGCCATTAAAATAAGGAGCCAGCATGCGCGCGTCTGCTGCTGTGAAAATAGCAGACTCCGAGATGTAAACCGGTTCTTGTTCAAAGCTTGTCGCCAATTCAAGGCTAGTATGGAGGTCTGTCTCAAAGGTCACCAAGTTGCGATTATTGACCCCGATGATCTGAGCCCCAATCCGGTGAGCGACCTCTAGTTCTGTCAGATTATGGGTCTCCACCAAGATCTCCAGGCCAAGATGGGTCGCAAAATCGAAGAGTTCTTTCAGACGAGCCTCTGATAAGGCTGCAACTATCAACAAGATCACGGTCGCCCCTGCGTTTCGCGCCCGAATTATTTGCTTTTCATCCACAATGAAATCTTTGTTAAGGGTGGGGATACGCACCTGACTAGATATTTCCCGGAGATACTCGATACTGCCCTTGAAAAACACTTCATCGGTCAAGACAGAAATCATCACGGCCCCATTTTCTTCGTAAGTCTTAGCCTGCGCGACGATATCCACATCGACATGAATATCTCCCAGACTCGGGCTAGCCTTTTTCACTTCCGCAATGACCTGAAGCTTTTCTGGATGACTCTTTAGGTAATCATACAGGCGGTAGGTCTCGCGCAAAGGTTGGAGTTCCTCTTCTTTCATCGCAGCCACTTCACGCGCCTTTTCCTTTAGAATCTTTGGCAAGAATTCTTGACTCATTTTTGATACTCCTGTAATAATCTCAATTTCTCAAGGGCAGCCCCACTAGCAATCACTTCACGTGCCAAGGCAATCCCCTCCTTGATAGAATCTACCTTGCCGTTAGCATAAAAACCAAGGCCAGCATTCAAGACAGTCACCTCTAAGAAGGGACTCGCTTCATTCTTCAAGACACTGAGCAATATTTCCGCATTGCGTTTGGCGTCTCCACCTCGCACTTGATCAATTTCAATGCGCTCCATTCCTATATCTTCTGGTTGAAAACTGGATAAGGTAACCTGTCCATCTTCCAGAATAGCGAGCTGGGTTTCTCCATCAAGGCCTGCCTCGTCTAAACCTTGTGGACCACTCACCACCACTGCACGTTTCCGACCCAAATTCTTTAGAATCTCCGCCGTACTTTCCAGCATATCTGGACGACTGGTTCCCAATAGCTGGCTTTCTAGAGGAATCGGATTGATAAGAGGACCAGTTAAGTTCATCACTGTCGGCACTCCTAGTGCCAAGCGAGCGGGCATAATATAGCGCATGCCAGGATGCAGGTTTTTAGCAAATAGAAAGACAATTCCCGCCTTCTCAAACACTCGTCCCAAGTCTTCTGGACCCAAATCAAGGTTAATCCCTAGAGCTTCTAGCACATCCGCAGAACCGGATTTAGAAGAGATTGAACGATTTCCGTGTTTTGCCATCTTGATGCCACCACCAGCAAGGACGAAGGCAGCTGTTGTTGAAATATTGAAACTATACGAACGATCGCCCCCAGTTCCACAATTGTCCATTGCTCCTTGAACTTCTGTAGGAATAGCGACTGCATAGGCCTGCATCACTTTTGCAATAGCCGTCCGCTCTTCAACCGTTTCTCCCTTCATTTTGAGACCTAGAAGAAGGGCCGTCACCTGCGCTTCTGAAGCACGACCAGCAACGACTTCCTCCATGGCAGCTTCTAACTCTGCACTGGTTAGATCCATTCCTTCCGCTACTTTTGCAAGCACTTGTTTCATCTTCCGCTCCTTGACTAGTTTGACAAAATTTTCGATGGTCTTGAGCCCATCTGGCGTCCCGATACTTTCTGGATGGTATTGAAAACCATAAATTGGTAAGCTACGGTGTTGAATTCCCATAATCGCTTGATCATCCGTCGTCCGAGAGGTAATGACAAAATCCTCTGGCATGTCTTCAATCGTCAGCGAATGGTAGCGCATGACTGGAACTTCTTTTGCGACACCCGCGTATAGAGGAGAGGGAGCTTCTAGCTGGATCTGGCTTTGCTTGCCATGCATGACCTGTGGCGCCAATCCCAAGCGCCCTCCAAAAACTTCCGCAATCGCTTGATGCCCCAAGCAAATCCCCAAGATTGGTTTGACCCCTGCAAAATCTCGGATCATCTCCTCCATCTTGCCCGCATCCTTTGGCCAACCTGGACCTGGAGAAAAGACCAAGGCATCTGCTTCTTGGGCAACTTGGTACAAATCCGGATCATCATTTCGAAGCACCTGGACCTCATCAAATTTTCCGATATACTGTGCTAAATTGTAGGTAAATGAATCGTAATTATCGACTAATAAAATCATCCTTCTTCTCCAATCTTTGTCATTGATTTTGCCTTATTGACGGTTTCTTGGTATTCATTTTCAGCGATCGAATCATAAACGATTCCTGCTCCAGCCTGCACATAAGCCTTCTTATTTTTGAGGATCATGGTTCGAATCGCAATAGCAAAATCGAGATCCCCCGTCACAGAGAGATAGCCAATAGCCCCCGCATAGACGCCTCGTTTTTCTTTTTCTGCTTCATAGATTCGCTTCATGGCTCGAATCTTGGGAGCACCCGAAACGGTCCCAGCTGGAAGAGTCGCCTTCAGAGCCTCAATGGAGGCTAGTCCAGGAAGTAATTGCCCCTTGACCACACTCGTCAGGTGCATGACATAACGGAAAAATTCCACTTCCATATATTTGGTCACTTCAACCGACCCATTTTGAGCGATACGTCCAATATCGTTTCGCCCTAGATCCACCAACATCCGGTGTTCTGCGACTTCTTTTGGATCCCCTGCCAAATCAGCTGCCAATTGCCGATCAGACTCCTCATCGATCCCTCTTGGTCGCGTGCCAGCAATGGGATTGGTTGTCACCACTCGATCCTTGACCGACACCAGACTTTCTGGACTGGCCCCGATAATTTGATACTCCCCAAAATCATAAAAGTAGAGATAATTCGAAGGATTGGTCACGCGCAAATTGCGGTAATAATCTAGTGGTTTGCCTGAAAAATCAGCTGAAAAACGTTGACTGAGCACGCATTGGAACATATCTCCTTTTCGAATATAGTCCTGCGCTAGGGCCACCATTTCCTCAAACTCTTTTTGCTCCAAATGATTGTGGAAATGAAGCGCATGCAGGTCCTTGTCCTGAAACTCTTCTTTTGCAGGTCTTGCCAACTGTGCTAATACTTGCTCCAAGCTCGACGCTTGCTCTGCTTCACTCCGTCCACTATAGAGGTTCTCTTCCACCACATAGACCTTTTCCTTTTTGTGATCAAAAATCACATAGCTCTCATATAAGAAAAAGTGAAGATCTGGTGTGCCGATCGTATCTTCAGGAATGAAACCAATGTTCTCATAGAGGCCAATCAAGTCATAGCCGACAAATCCAATCGCACCACCGTTAAAGGGAAGCTCTTCAGAAGTTTTCGTTTTGACCGTGATGCGATTCAAAAAGTCCAAAGGATCCTCTTCGACAATCTGATCATTGTAATAGAGGATGCCATGTTCAAACTTGACTTCACTGACTGGCCGATAGGCTACAATTGAAAAACGCGCATTCTCTTTTTCGCGAGGGATCGACTCCAAGATCATTTTATGGGGCGCATCCAAACGCATATAAGCCAAAATTGGACTCAACACATCAGCAGATAAAACTTTTTTCATATCAGAAACCTCTCTTCTAGAACTCTTTTATTCTAAGGAATTCAGCCGCACCCTACTTCGCTTGCTAAGGCTATTAAGGTTATCCCATCGCTCTATTCTCGCTTTGGGATCAATGTGCCTAAGCTCGCTTCGCTTGCTAAGGCACATAGAAAAGCCCTCACACAAAAAATGTGTGAGGGCGTAGTGTCCGCGGTGCCACCTCTTTTATAGGGAAAAATAGCTGGTCTTTCCCTACATCTCTATCTCCTCTATCAAGGAGTTGCACGGTAAGGGGTGCCAACCGAATTCACATGGGTTAGAATTCATTAATCATAACAGTCCAATTTTCATCAGTCGCTATTGCTTGTTCACAATTCCCACAAGCTCCCTGGAAATAGCTGACTCATTACTTTTCTGTTGCTACCATTATAACCCTTTTTATTAGAAAGTCAATAAAATTTTTAGTCTTTTTTTATACTTTTTTCTACACTTATTTAATAAAATCAGCTCAAAGAGCCCTAGCGGCCCGTCCTTTTTATCCCAACAATAGGATACTCAATAAAGCTAAAATTGCAGGAGCACCTTGGGTCAAGATAATCTTTTTATTGGCTGTCATCGCACCGTAGGCCGCAGCTCCAATAATAAAAAGCACAAAAATCGTAACAACTTCACTATTTTTAGAGACAAACAATCCATACAAGAGGAACACACCAATCAAGGCATTGTATATCCCTTGATTCTTAAATAAAGAGGTCACAGATGGGCGAGCGAGTTCTTCTTTATCCATGTTGAAAACCCGACTTGTGGTATCAGATGTGGTTCTGATGCTCTCCAAATAAAAAATATATAAATGCTCCAGTGCAGCAAGACTTGCTAAAATAATCGTCAGTAATGACATCGTAGATTCTCCTTTTTATTCAACTGTTATTTGTTCAATGCCAGATACTAATTTGTCCAGCAGGTAAGAAAATTGCTCTTGTTCTTGAGCAGTTAAAATCCGACTCATCTGTTCTTTCACCGCCACATGATGGCGAGGGGGATGTTTGACCAAACGATTATAGGCCGTATCCGTCAAATGAATTAAGATTTCCCGCTGATTCTTTGGATTTCGACTCCGATGGACAAATCCTTCCTTTTCCAATATTTTGAAATGCCGGGTTAAAGCCGCTGGATCAATCTGCAAGCGCTCCTGAACCGCGATCTGATTGCAAGGTGCTTGTTCTAATAAATCCTGCAAAATTTGATAACGTGTTAAGCTAATCCCTAGGCGCTTTTCAAAGAGTTGCGTAGTTGTTTGATCTGCCAAGCGTAGTTGGTAGAGCAAATCATTTATTTCTGCCATATTCCTTCTCCAATTTCTTTTTGATAAATCAATAATTGACTTGTCAATTATAAACCATTTCTCATCTCCTGGCAAGAAAAAGAGCTTACACTATTCTTGCGCACAAAAAAAGCCGCCTGATTGGGCGACTCTTAGGGAGATTATTATGAAAAAGAAAAGTTTTAGGATTTTTCTAAACAAAGTTAGGAGGTCTTTGTTTATGCTTCTATTATAGCGGACATTTCTTAAAGAAAGCTTACGACTTTATTTCAAAATGAAAACAAATTCTTTACAGATTCTTTTCAGCGTTTAAAATAGCTGGAATATCTAATAAACTTTCCATCTGATGATTGCCTTGATAGTCAGACGTCAAGAAATTGATACTCTGAATCTGGCTATTTCTTGCAAAGTCAATATCCAGACTCCGATCCCCAATATAGTAGGTATTTTCTGGCTCCAAGCCGTACTTCTCCATCAGATACATGGCAGCTTCTGGGTCAGGCTTGCGGGCAAAACCACTTTGACTGGTCAAAATCTCTGTAAAAAAAGATTCCAAACCCAAATCCCGTAGGATGACAAAGGCATTCTCTCCCTTATGGGTATAGACAAACTGCTCAATTCCAGCTTCTTGTCCCCAGGATAGGACATCACGCGCCCCATCCATCAGAAGGACCTGGGCATTTTTCTCCGCTAGACTTTCTGCTCGGCGATGATTCAAGTCGGTCACATCCAGATGATACTCCTCCGCCACGGCTACTAAAAGATCTTGAACCGAATGCTTCAAGATGTAGTCTTTAATGCTGGCTCGGTCAAACGGAAGCTGATAAGTTGCATAGGTCTCCTCAAGACCTGCTAAAATAGCATCATAGGAATCCAGCAAGGTCCCATCCAAATCCCAAATAAAAGCTCGTTTTGTCATGTTCTCTCTCCTACTTTTCGTCTATAAAGTTGACTCAAAAACAGCCAACGGAAACCATTGTCCAGCAGCGTCCCCGTCCAGACCCCTGGAAGGCCAAAGCCAAGGGTTACTCCAAGCAGATAACCGGCTCCAATTCGAATGACCCACATGCCAATGGTCGTTGCATAAAATGGAAGTTTCCCATTTCCCAAGCCTTGCCAAACAGCAGTATAGATGACTGTTCCTGCTGTAAAGGGTGTTCCTAACAAAGAAAAGAGGACAACCGAAAGGCTAGCTTCTACCGCTTTCGCATCTTGTGTGTAGAGATGGGTCAGAAGGGTGCCCCCGAAAAAGATACCCAGAGCAATGGGCAACATCAATACAAAGGACAGCCAGTAAGACTGCTTTCGAAGGCGGTCAATCTGCTCAAAATCCCCTTCACCGAGGCTTCGTGCCACTAACATGACTGTCGCTGTGGCCACTCCAAACACCGGCATGTAGTTAAACTGGGTCAAGGTTTCTCCGATGGCATTTCCGGCGACTGCCTCAGTCCCAAAAGCAACCACGATCGCAATGATCACCACATCTCCAGCTCGCATCATCAGCCGCTCTCCAGCAGCTGGAAGCGCTAAATTCAAGAGCTTACGATCCAATCCCCAACGTAGGGGGGCAAAGGGCAACTGGACCTTTTGCCACAAGAGGATAACGCCAACCAGACGGGCTAGCACAGTCCCCAAAGCTGCTCCGACAATGCCCCAACCAAAAAGGAAAATAGCCACAGAGGAGAATAGAGCATTTAAAACATTGGTCAACAAGCTGACATACATGGGAATACGTGGATTGTTGGCTACCCGAACCAGCGAGCCCAGGGTCGTCATCAAGCCTAAGAGAACAATGGTCCCGCCGACCAAGGAAAGGTAAATCCCCCCACTTTCGGCGACTGCAGCTTCCGTTCCCAACAGCGAAATCATCTGGCGTCCAAATATCAGCGAAGCCCCTCCTAAGAGAGCACTCAACAACAAGGTCACCTTTAGGGACTCTGTCGCATGGTAGGCAATGTTGTCTTGATTTTTTTCACCCAAACTTTTGGACATGACACTGGCAACTGCCGCACCCAGTGCCAAAAAGATGGCCTGATAGATGGTGATGATGTTTCCTGCGACAGAAACACCTGAAATGGCAACCAAGCCCAGGTGAGCCACTAAATAAGAGTCCACCATGCCCATCAGCATTTGTAAGAAATTTTCACCCATGGCAGGAAGGGCAATGTTTAAGATTTTTTTGTATGAATTCATGAGTATATAAAAGAGCCAAACGGCTCTTTTGATCTTTCTAATAGGGAGAATTACAGTCCCAAGTAGTCTTCTACGGCTGCTTGCATGTCTTTAGCAGCTACGCTTGTACGATGGCGAACCGGCGCAGTTTCAAGACCGTCTACAGCCGGTGGCACAGGAACACCTGAGAGGGTGTGCAATCTGGCCAAGGCTTCGAAATCGCCTAGACCTGTCTCGCCCGTCACCGCTTCTACTGCCACAACTGGGAATTTATAAGGACTGGCTGTAGAGGCAATGACTGTTTTAGCAGCATCCCCTGTTTGGCTAAGGTATTTTTGATAAACGGCTGATGCTACAGCTGTATGAGGGTCTTCGATGTAATCAGACGCTTCATAGACCCGCTTGATCTCTGCAGCAGTTTCTGCTTCATCTGCGTATGCAGCCGCAAACAAATCTAAGATGTCTTCATCAAAGTTGGACAATTGGTATTGACCTGTTGCAACGAGGCTTTCCATCAACTCTTTGGTCTTTGTAGCATCATTGCCTACCAAGTGGAAGATCAAGCGTTCCAAGTTTGAAGAGACCAAGATATCCATCGATGGACTGGTGGTCACCTTGAACTCACGTTTCTTATCATAGACATGTGTTTTGAAGAAGTCTGTCAAGACATTGTTTTCATTTGACGCACAGATCAATTTTCCAACTGGAAGACCGATTTGTTTGGCATAGAAAGCTGCCAAGATATTTCCAAAGTTCCCTGTTGGAACAGTGAAGTTGACTTTTTCTCCAGCTGTGATTTGACCTGTCTTCACCAATTGCGCGTAGGCATATACGTAATAAACAATTTGAGGTACCAAACGGCCGATATTCATAGAGTTAGCTGATGAAAATTGTAACTTGTTGGCTGCCAATTTTTCACGTAGTTCAACATCGTTGAACATATGTTTGACATTCGTTTGGGCATCGTCAAAGTTTCCATCGATAGCGATCACATGAGTATTGTCCCCAGTCTGAGTGGTCATTTGCAACTCTTGTACCTTGCTGACACCGTCTTTTGGATAAAAGACGATAATTTCAGTACCTGGAACATCCGCAAATCCTGCCATGGCAGCTTTCCCAGTATCTCCAGAAGTCGCCGTCAAGATGACAATTTTATTTTCCAAACCGTGCTTTTTAGCTGCTGTCGTCATAAAGTAAGGCAAGATCGACAAAGCCATATCTTTAAAGGCTATGGTTGAACCGTGGAAAAGTTCCACGTTGTATTGACCATCAAGTTTGACAAGCGGAGCAATGGCTGGAGTATCAAACTTGCTGTCATAGGCATGAGAAATACAGTAGTCCAACTCTTCTGCTGTGAAGTCATCCAAGAAGGCTGACAAGACAAGCTTGGCCACTTCTTGGTAAGAAGCGTCTTTGAGGGTGTTAAAATCTAGCTCCACTTGAGGATAAGAGACCGGAGTAAACAAGCCGCCATCTGTTGCCAAACCTTGAAGGATGGCTTGACTAGCTGTTACAGTATTTTTTTCGTCTCGTGTTGATTGGTAAACTAATGTCATGACTGTTTCATTCCTTTACTAGTAGTCTTCTCATTATATCATAAATGTCAGAAAATTTAACGGCTTTTCGCCAAATCTTGGCAAAGGTCGGCAAACAGAATCAAGATAAAAGAGAGCAGGAGCAACCATTTTGCCCCTACTCCCAGATAAATCTTGTTTACCCTTGTCTTTCCCGTTCGATCAAGCCAATCCCAACTCTGCTAAAACAGATGGGAAGTCTTTCTTCAAGCTTTCAAGAGCTACCGTTACTTCTTGACGAGTTTGGTTGTTTTTCACAGTGACTTGACCGCTTTCAACCTCACTGCTTCCTAAGGTAATCAAGGTTTTGGCCGCAAAGACATCTGCTGACTTAAATTGTGCCTTGAGCTTACGTCCAAGATAGTCACGTTCTGCCTTGAAACCTTGGATTCGAAGGGCTTGAACCAAGCTAAGCGCTGCTTCATTGGCCTCATCTCCTAGAACGGCAATATAAGCATCTAATCCTGTTTCGATCGGTAATGCAATGCCTTTCTTTTCAAGAACGAGAAGAATCCGTTCCAGACCAATCCCAAATCCAAAACCAGCTGTCGCAGGGCCACCGAAGTATTCCACCAAACCATCATAGCGACCACCTGCACAGACTGTCAATTCATTGCCTTCAATTTCTGTAATGAACTCAAAAATCGTGTGGTTGTAGTAATCCAAGCCACGCACCATATTGGTATCGATGACATAGGCTACCCCCAAGTCTTCTAACATCCGACGAACCGCATCAAAATGCGCTTGGCTTTCTTCATCAAGATAGTCTAGGATGGAAGGAGCCTGTTCAACCGCCGCCTTGTCTTCTTTTTCTTTTGAATCCAAGACACGAAGCGGATTTTCTTCTAAGCGACGTTGGCTGTCCTTAGACAATTGATCCTTCATTGGCAAGAGGTAATCAATCAAGGCTTGACGATAAGCCTGACGACTAGCAGGGCTTCCCAAGGTGTTCAAGTGCAAGGTTACATTGTCAATTCCTAGTTCTTTCAGGAATTGCGCTGCCATGGCAATGGTTTCGACATCCGTTGCAGGATTGCTCGATCCAAAGCATTCTACCCCAATTTGGTGGAATTGACGCAAACGACCTGCTTGAGGACGTTCATAGCGGAACATTGGGCCTATGTAATAGAACTTACTTGGTTTTTGTACCTCAGGCGCAAAGAGTTTATTTTCTACATACGAGCGGACAACAGGAGCTGTTCCTTCTGGACGAAGCGTGATATGACGGTCTCCCTTGTCATAGAAGTCATACATTTCTTTGGTAACGATATCCGTCGTATCCCCTACTGAACGGCTGATGACTTCATAATGTTCGAAGATCGGTGTGCGGATTTCATCATAATTGTATCGCGCAAAGACCTTGCGTGCAAAGCCTTCTACATATTGCCATTTCGCTGAATCCCCAGGAAGGATATCCTGGGTCCCTTTTGGTTTTTGTAATTTCATAGCCTTCATCCTTTGTCTTACTTTTGCCTCTATTTTACCATAAATTCGAAGAGAAATGGAAGCTGGACCGAATTTCCTTCGTTCGACACGTTCAAAACCTCTTTCTCTTCTTGCCTTATCAGCCGAATTATGAGAAAATGGAAGCCATACTACACTGAAAGGATCTTGCGATGAGAGAGGATATCAAAATCAATGACCGCGCCCTGGCACTAGAGAAGCCGTTAATCGAAAAATTGGAGCTTGTATTTGATACCGATGTTGAGTTAGATGTCTATAACCTAGGACTGATCTACGAGATCCATCTAGATGAAGCCGGCACTTGCAAGGTGGTTATGACCTTTACCGATACGGCTTGTAGCTGTGCTGAGAGCCTTCCGATCGAAATCGTCGCTCGCCTAAAAGAAATCGAGGGGATCGAAGATGTCAAGGTTGAAGTAACTTGGTCACCCGCTTGGAAAATTACACGAATCAGCCGATACGGGCGCATCGCCCTTGGTCTTCCACCACGATAATAAGCATTACCTTTTAAAAAATGCATTCAACTAACGAAGGAAGGCCTCTTTGGAAATCCGATCCACAATAAAAACGAGGAACACCAGCTCTGACATCAGAGTCTGTTCCTCGTTTTTTATAATGTTTAAATCCATTCAAACTTTTTCATTACCAGAATGGACTAAGCCTCATCAGCTTTTGGTTCTGGAAGGATTTGATACAACACAATCCCAAGAATGGTTGACGTTGCGACACCAGTGATTTGAAGACCACCAAGGTCAATCATCAAACCGCCGATCCCTGATACCAAGATCACACTTGCAATCAAGAGATTCTTTTTATTATCAAAATCAATCTTATGTTCAACTAAAATTTTCAAACCACTAGCAGCGATAACCCCAAAGAGGGCAATAGACAAACCTCCCAATACAGGAGTTGGAATAGAGTGCAAGAGTGCTGATAGCTTCCCAATAAAGCTCATGACAACCGCAATCACTGCCGCGCCTGAAATAACGTAAACTGAGTAGACCTTACTAAGGGCCATCACCCCAATGTTTTCCCCATAAGAAGTTACTGGAGGAGCTCCAAAGAATCCAGCAATAATCTGTGCCAAGCCATCACCAGTAAGCGTATGATCAAGCCCTGGATCCTTGAAGTAATCACGCTCAGTCAAACTGTTTAAAACCATGAGGTGGCCAAAATGTTCCGTCATGGTCACAAAGGCAATCGGAGCCATGGTCAAAATCGCACTTGGATAGAGCTTAAAGCTATAATCCACAAATGGAATGTCAAAGTTTGGGACTTGAATCCAATGCGCCGCACTTACCTCTGAGAAATTGACAAAACTATGTCCTGTCAGCAAACCAAGAGCCAATGAGAAAATATAGCCCACAATTAATCCAAGTAAAATTGGGACGACACCGACAATCTTCTTGCCATACATGTTAAAGAGGATAACCGCAAAGAGGGTCACCATCGAAATCAATAGAGCATAGCCGCTGTAGCTATTATTTAAGGTTGTCGCATCAGTGACGGCATTCTTCGCAAGACTCAAACCAATTACCATGATAATGGGACCAACCACGATTGGTGGAAGGACCTTATTAATCCAATCTTTACCCGCATGCTTAACAATCAGAGCTACAAACAAGTAGACCAAACCGCCCGCCATGGCACCTTGGGCAACTGCTGCGATTCCATCAGTCTTCATCAACATCTGCATAGCAGCAATATAAGCAAAACTAGACCCCATGTAAGCAGGAATCTTATACTTGGTCACTGTCAAGTGAGCCAAGGTCCCCAAACCAGATGAGAACAAAGCAATGGCAGGATCAATCCCAACCAAAATCGGCACCAGCACTGTCGCCCCAAACATGGCAAACAAATGCTGGAAAGATAAACCAACCAGCAAGCCTGGTTTTGGCATATCATTCACATCATATTTAACGTCATTCACGATCGTAAAAACCTCCTAAAATTAAGATGCGACAAGCTATGGCTAAACAAAAACGTCTACCTTCGATGACCAAATCGTAAGGGAGTACTTCATGCTCCATCATCGACGATTTCTTTTTTATCAAACCACTTTTCAATATACAAAAAAATCCCCCACAACAAGGAGATACACAAAATATAGGCTGGTCTTCCCAGGCCTTTCATTTCCATAGCTCCTTGCCTGCCTCTCTGGACAGTATTAAAGGATTGATTCGATTAGTCACAATTATAGCAAATTATAGACGGATTTACAAGAAAAATGACAGATGATACACTCAAATCCCCAAAAAAGTAATATTCATACGATTCAGCGACAGGGTTGAAAATAGCTACTTTGAGCCAAAAAAGAGGCTGGACAAAAGTCCTGGCCTCTCAATTGTTTTTGGACTGTCGAGCAAGACGCAGTGGTTGAGTGGGCTCTACTACGCTGATTTCATCAGCTTTTACAGCCTTACTCAACTGTGCGGAGGTGGGACGACGAAATCGAATTCTAACGAATTGCCGATTTCTGTCCCACTCTCTCTTTGGACAAAGTCGTCCTTGCAATTACTGTTTACCAGACTGTTCCATATTCCAGAAGTCGGTTACAGCACCACGTGATGCTGAAGAAACGATATGAGCGTATTTACCCAAAACCCCACGGCTATACAGTGGTGGCAAGGTTGTTTCAGCCTTGCGTTTCGCTAACTCTTTGTCTGAAACGTGCATGGTGATTTCTTTGGTATCTTGATCAACTGTTACCATGTCCCCTGTGTGGAGGTAGGCGATTGGGCCACCAACCTGAGCTTCAGGCGCGATGTGTCCAACAACGAGACCATAAGTACCACCAGAGAATCGTCCATCTGTCAAGAGGGCCACCTTGTCTCCTTGGCCTTTCCCAACGATCATAGATGACAAGGACAGCATTTCCGGCATACCAGGACCACCCTTAGGACCAACGAAACGGACAACAACAACATCGCCATCCACAATTTCATCTGAAAGAACGGCTTCAATGGCAGCTTCTTCAGAGTCAAAGACCTTAGCAGGACCCGTGATGTTACGGACCTTCACCCCTGATACTTTGGCAACTGCTCCTTCTGGAGCCAAGTTCCCTTTCAAGATGATCAATGGACCATCCGCACGTTTTGGATTTTCAAGCGGCATGATGACTTTTTGACCTGGTGTCAAATCAGCAAAGGCTTCCAAGTTCTCAGCTACTGTCTTACCAGTACATGTGATGCGATCCCCGTGAAGGAAACCATTCTTAAGAAGATATTTCATGACGGCAGGCACACCACCGACATTGTAAAGGTCTTGGAAGACATATTTCCCTGAAGGTTTCAAGTCCGCCAAATGAGGCACGCGCTCTTGGAAATCGTTGAAGTCTTCCAGCGTCAAGTCCACGTTAGCTGCATGAGCGATCGCAAGCAAATGAAGAGTGGCATTGGTGGAACCACCAAGCGCCATGGTCACTGTAATCGCATCTTCAAAGGCTTCACGAGTCAAGATATCAGACGGCTTCAGTCCCATTTCCAGCATCTTGACAACCGCACGACCCGCTTCTTCGATATCGGCCTTCTTATCCGCTGATTCAGCAGGGTGAGAAGATGAACCTGGTAAGCTCATCCCAAGGACCTCGATCGCTGTCGCCATGGTATTGGCCGTATACATACCCCCACAGCCACCAGGGCCAGGGCAGGCGTTACATTCCAATTGCTTCACTTCTTCAGCAGTCATATCTCCGTGGTTCCATTTTCCGATCCCTTCGAAAACAGAAACCAAGTCAATATCTTTCCCATCGAGATTCCCTGGAGCAATAGTCCCACCATAAGCAAAGATCGCAGGGATATCCATATTGGCAATGGCGATCATAGAACCAGGCATGTTCTTATCACAGCCACCGATGGCTACAAAGGCATCCACATTGTGACCGCCCATAGCAGCTTCGATAGAGTCTGCAATGATATCACGAGACGTCAAGGAGAAGCGCATCCCTGGTGTCCCCATAGCGATCCCGTCCGCAACCGTAATGGTGCCAAATTGGACCGGCCAAGCACCTGCATCTTTCACACCTTCTTTGGCCAATTTTCCAAAATCATGCAGGTGGATGTTACAAGGGGTATTTTCCGCCCATGTCGAAATCACTCCGACAATTGGCTTTTCAAAACTTTCATCGGTCATTCCCGTCGCGCGAAGCATGGCACGGTTGGGAGATTTTACCATGCTATCATAGACACTACTACGATGGCGTTTGTCTAATTCTGTCATGTCATTCCTCTCGTTCCATTTTTTACCATTATAGCATAAAAGAGGCCACAAAGATAGGCATGGACTTTGGAGAAACAGACAACAGAAAAGTTTCTTTCAAAAATTTCAATTTTTTTGTCAAGTAACTTTACTTTACAAAAAAGTTTTGTTATACTGTTACAGTTGATGAAAATCAAACCTAATCGAATTTATATCTTAAAAGGAGAAAAACGAAATGGCAGTACCTGCACGTCGCACATCAAAAGCGAAGAAAAACAAACGTCGTACGCACTACAAAGTAACAGCTCCATCTGTAAACTTTGACGAAGCAACTGGAGATTACTCACGTTCACACCGTGTATCACTTAAAGGATACTACAAAGGACGTAAGATCGCTAAAGCTGCATCAGCTGAATAATAGAAGGGAGATACCATGCGCGTAAATATTACACTTGAACACAAAGAATCTGGTGAACGCTTGTACCTTACTTCTAAAAACAAACGTAACACTCCAGACCGTCTTCAATTGAAGAAGTACTCACCAAAACTTCGCAAACACGTTGTGTTTACAGAGGTGAAATAGGGGTTCACTACACGTCAATAGATGTTAGAAACCTTGATTTTAAGCGATTCTTGAAATTCTAAATTTCACTACATTGCAATATAAATCAACCGAATCACTACCTTTTTCACTACCTTTTTTGAAATAAGAATAATGATTCGGATATATAAAAGAAGAGGAACTTTATTGTGAAGCTCCTCTTTTTGTTATGTGTTCTTTTTCTCACAGATCGTATGACCTGGTTTGGAAAGTATGAATTTCAGTTGGACTAAAAACAGCGTAATATCAAGACTTTTCTCCGCTTTTATAAAAGCTTTTTTCCAATCAAATTCAACTAATTTTATCCGAATGGTGTGGATTTTACCCCCAAAATTACAGAGAATGGAGCTGATAAACACTAAACGTTCACACCATTAGTTAAATGATTTTTTGTTCATCATTTTTCTTAGATGATAGAACTTCTAATTTATTTCTTATTCAAGCAAAAACAACCTGCTATAAGTAAGAAAGAGGAAGATACAAGAAAAACACGGCGTAAAAACCGATTCAGTTCATTGTCCTCAATCCTTGTCTGCTTCATTTTCTTTTACG
>NZ_KV807494.1:0-21759 GCF_001812015.1 Streptococcus sp. HMSC073D05 | reverse complement strand
AATCCTTGTCTGCTTCATTTTCTTTTACGAGATCGTTTTGTGAATCTTTTTCAGAGAGTTTTTGATCAATATACTTGTCAATGTTTTCATAAAATTCCTTGGTCGCTTCACTATCTAATGTTGGCGAGTTCTGAACTTGATTCACTTTCAATTGAACAGATTGAATACCGTAAGAGGCTTGTTTTTGGTGGAGTGTTTCTAATTCTTCTTCTGAAATCGGATCTCCAACAACCGTCAAGACCAATTCATTGTTACTTGACTTGTAGACTTGATTAATAACCGTATAATTGGCGAACTCTTTTCCTACAAACTGTTTGATCCCTTCTTTGCGCGCTTGTTCTATTGTCAGAGTAACTGCCGAATAGCTAGCTGGAAGAATCAACAATACAATCAAAGATATCAAGCCAATTCTCATTTTAATGCTCAGCTCTTTAAATGAAGTTAAAGGAGATTTTCTCATCAAAATTCTTGTTCCAACAATGTTGGCTAGCATGATAAAGACACAGTTGATCAAGAAAAGATAGAGAGCCCCCAATAAAAATCGTACATTCCCATTAGCTAAACCATAGCCAGCAGTACAGATAGGCGGCATCAGAGCTGTAGCAATGGCTACTCCTGGCACGATATTGTTTGCTTCTTTTTTCCTTGAACCGATCACACCAGCAATCCCACCAGCAATAGCAATGAGGACATCCCAAATGGTTGGAGAGGTTCGTGCAATCAACTCGCTACTTGCATAAGACAAGGGAGAAATCCAGAAATACAGAGTCGAGACAAGCAAACTGACCAACACTTGAGTCAATAAAACCTCTAGAGATTGCTTGATTAAACGCGTATCAAAAATAGCTAAACCGAATCCCAGTCCAACAATCGGTGTCATGAGAGGTGAAATCAACATGGCTCCTATAATGACAGCTGTTGAATTCATATTTAGTCCGATAGAGGCAATAAAAATTGCACACATCAAAATCGCTGTATCTCTCAATCGAACATGAAGGTCATCGTATAATTTCTCACGGTATTCCCGTGTTGAATAATTGGCAGTCATTTGTCCTCTCCTCTTTCCTTATTTAAATTGGTATAATAATTAAAAATAACAGCTGATAAACAGCCAAAAAATATGAGCCCATAAATCGTCAAGAAGACACTGGTAATCCTTCCAATCAAGGTCACAGCTAGGAGATCCCCGTAGCCGACAGTCGTCGAAGTCACAAAAGCATACCAAAGACCGTCTCCGTAATTTGTGATAGCAGGTTCAACTAGGAAAAGCACGCCTCCTGACCCAAAAACAAAGGTCACAAAACTCAGAGCAAACCGAGTAAAACCCGTAACCTGCATAATATGCCATAACATTTTTAAACGTTTCATTTGTTCTCCTTATTCATACTAGCTCCTGACCGAGCCGTTTTTTTCCAATAATCAAAGTGAAGATAGGACATGATCTCCATCAGAGAAAGATAGACAAACTGATAGATCTGATTTAAGCTGATTATCAACTGATATTGTTTGAAAAATGACTGGAAGAAAGACCAGATATGACTGTCTTGAATCAGTCCCTTCTTAATATCAGACAGGATATTAGCTAAAGCTCCCAAGGACTGAAACGGTAAATCCTTGACATTTATATAGATCCGGTCCACCACATCATTCAGACTGGTATCTTGGATGGCATGAAATTCTCCAAAGAGAACTCCTGCCGCTCCAAGAGTAGAAACAAATTCCACCAAATAATTTCTGAGGAAATTTTCTCAACCTTTTCCCATAATGTGTTTAGTGCCATCCATAACGATCCCAACCAGAAAAAGGAAAGAAAACAAGCAAAGAAATTTTGCCGTAAATCCCAAAAAGCTTCAAGACTTGGTGTTGTTGGTTTTTCTAACTCTAAAACCAAGATGGTCATAATAATTGCTAGAACAGCATCTGTCAATACAATTAATCTGTCTTTCTTCATCGGATTGCATCCCCTTTCTTTTTTGTAACATTCTATCTTATCGCATAATATTGGATATTCTTTCATAATCCGACTACAAACAAAAATAAACCAAAAAGTATGTCCCTATTATACTATATTTAACTCTAGAAGTATTCATCCATCTAATTAATAAATATATCATATTTCACAATAAGTGAATACTATCAAAGATTCATCCCCTTTCACTTCATCATGTAGTGTTGCTTAGATTTATCAAAAACAACCAAATTTGTATTAATTTCAAGTATCACCTAGTTACAAAAATTTGGGGTGAACAGAAAAAGCATCCCGTATTTTTGATACGAAATGCTTTCAATAAGTTTAAATAAGTTTTAACGTTTACTAAATTGTGATGCTTTACGAGCTTTTTTCAAGCCTGGTTTGGAAAGTATGGATTTCAGTTGGACTAAAAACAGCGTAATATCAAGGATTTTCTGAACGAAATCTACTTATTCATTTCATAAAATTTGAATCAATATTGTTTTAATAGGGGAATAGTTTAGGTCTGTAAGCATTAAAATAATACACCTAACTTTGGTCACCGTTTTCTAGTTATTCACTCTTTTTTCAGATAGTGTTTTTAAAGTTATGATGTAAAATGCCGCAATCAAAACACTATACATCATAATCGGAGGATAGAGAATTAAGGATAGAATCAATCCCACTCCTTTAATTATTAGGTCAGGTATCAATAACTTTCTATATTGTGCGTTAGCTTCAAGTAATTCTTTCTGATCTATATTGGGTTTATCAATTACTTTATGTAAAAACCAGTTTGCTACCGTTGAAACAATAACGATCAGTCCATAAAAGAGCTGTGCCGTATGATTCATGAAATGACTACTAACTATTCCAGTAGCATAGGACATAAATGAAACAAAAAATAAAAGATACAAATCCTTTCAAATTCCTCCCTTTTCAACTTGGCTAACTTGACCTGCATTACCTAGGTCGCTTTGCTTTAAATTATACTTTTTTCTTAAACATTTGCTACGAGCAGGTCTTTCTTGTGAGTAATTTTCATCAAAAAATTTCATAGATAAGTCCTATATATAATCATGGAAAAGTAGTAAAAATAGTTGTTATCCTAGTTGATTAAAAAAATCTCTGATTTCCTCATCTTTTATAAAATAATATATAATTTTCCCCTCTCTTCTAGTATCCAAGATGTTTTGATTGGCTAGTTTACGAAGATGGTGAGAGGCAGATGCCATACTGAGATTTAGTAAACAGGCTATATCACAGACACAGAGTTCTTCAACAGCAAGGAGATAAAAGATGATATTTATCTGTTTATTATCGGTAAACTTTGATAAAATACGAAGTGATTTTTGGACTTTTTCCTTTTCAAGGTAGTTCGTTGCGGTTATAACATTTTGTTGATTTATAACATCCACTTGACAGATACTATCTTTTTTCATAATTTTTTCTCCTAGCCGAACACAGCCCTCAGCATGTCAAAGCTGTTGTTTTCAATCAGGATATACATCCCCAATCCTAAATAGACAACGGCAATAAACCATCTGCTATATTTTTCCAAAGTTTCTCCAACAGAAGGGACTTGTGCCAATTTTTGGGCAGAAAAAACCAAGAGATAAATCATGACTAGAAAAGTAAGTAAAGTCACTATCAAATTCGCTAAATTTAAGGTGGTAAAATATGGGACAAAGACACCAATATTGTCAGCGCCACAACTTGCAAAAGTAATCATAGCGACTAGAAAAATCAAGTTTTTATTGTCTTTTCGCAAACCATCTTTTGCAATAGCTTCTCCATCAGAATCTCCTAAAAGCAAAACTTTGAGGCCTAGGAAAATTGGAATCAAACCGAGTAAACCTAAAATCTCTTTACTAGGAATATAATTTAAGACAAATGCAAAAAGCAAACTTAGGAATATTAGACTAACAGAGCCTAGAAATTGTCCTAAATAGATGTTAATAATGTCCTTTCTGCTTTTTCTTTTGGCAAAAAATAACATTAGGATAATAAGTAAGTCTACGGCTGTCCCAGAATACAGGATTATTGAAGTAACAATATTTTGAATCATAAAACACCTCATTCAAATATATTTTTGAATGTATTTTAACATTAAACTTTGTAGATGTCAACTTCAGCTCCATCAAAATATAGATAAGAAGGTAGTGTCCCAAACATTAAAAAGCCCTGCCATCGAAATGATAGCAGGGCTTAACTTCAATATCCAGATGATATATTTATCTAAAAAAGGTAGAGTAAGAGGTAGAGTTTTTATTGATTTGTAGTGCGATATAATGAGTTTCCAAAAATCAAAAATCGCTTAAAATCAATATTTTGACATCTATTGACGTGTACTGAAACCCTTACTTAACCTCTGTAAGGATATAATTACGGTACCAGTATATCATAAATAAAAACTAAAAGTTTATGTACAATTGACTTAACAAGAGCTAAACCATTGATACAACTGAATTAGAAGCATAAAGTACATTCTTTAAAAAGTGTACTTTATTTTTGTTTTGTACATTATTTTAGGGGTGAATAAAGTACATTTTTTGATTGAGTAGCTTAGATGCGTAATGTACAAAAATAGTCCCTTTTAAACCCCTTGTAGGCCTAGAAACTTTGATTTAATCAATTTTTTGAATTTAGTAAAGTACATTTTTACTAAAATTCAGGTTTGAAAAATTTCCAGTTTTCACTTTTATAAAGTATAAAATTGACTATTTTCTTGATGAAAAAAATTTCCAGTTATCAGCGTATAACAAAATCTTGACTTTCCGAAAAATAAATATTTTCCTGAAAGTTTTAAATTTGAAACGATGAATAAGCAAAAACAACCGGAAAAGAAAACAGCTCCCGACTGGCTTCTTCTCTGGTTGTCTTTTCATACTAACGATTTTTCCGACTTAATTGATAAGAGTACATCACAGGGATTAACACAATGGCGAGGATGACCAGCACCAGTACATAAGAAAGCGCGAATTGAAGGCCTGCTTCCAGTAGGAGGATTAAGCCTCCGAGAACCCACAACTTCCCTGCCAAGCGATGGGTTTTGTGCCAGTTATCCTCACTCTGTAAGGTCCAAGGCAGACGGATTCCAACCGTGTGATTCACTTTTAGCTTAGGCATGTAATTGCCCATGATTACAAAGATGAGACCCAGCAGAACCGAAACAAAAACTGATGGATTGGTAGTAGATCCTAGCGCCTTGCTATAGATGAGATAGGAGGTACTTAAGGAAACGATTGGGGTCAACCAGTAAATCGCTCTGATCATTTTTTCATTCATAGCGCTATTCTTAGAATCGCGACCGATCATAAAGATCATAAACAGATGCACCATGAGATCGAAAATAGGAAGACCAAACACAACCAGGGGTTTCGATTGGAAGTTATTGGCCTGGCCAGCAAAATTGAAGTGAATCGGGATTTGGTTAGGCAATTGCGACCAAATCATCAGCCCCCAAAGTATGGGGAAAAGGATCACCATAGAGGTTAATATCAATAGTTTTTTATTCGTTTTCATCAGTAGAGTCTCCTTTCAAATCAACGAGCCAGACCATTAAATCCTCCAAGACAGAAGTATTGAGTTCATAGTAGATAAAATTCTTCTCTTTTTCCTCTCGAATTAAATCTGCCTGCTTGAGGAGGCTTAAATGATGGGAAATGGTCGCTCCTGCTACATCAAAGTGGCCAGCGATATCACCAGCAGATAATTTCCCCGCCTTTAGCAGTTCTAAGATACTTCTTCTTATCGGATTCGATAAAGCTTTAAATGTTTGCGCAAAATTCATTCTCTATCTCCTCTAATCTATTTAGATATCTTTCTAAATAGATTGTAAACCTTCCATATCATTTTGTCAACTCTATTTAGAAAAAAATCTAAATAGAGTCTGTTGTAAAAAAATTATCAGACCTAAGACCGATTCTTATAGACCGTGTCTTTTCTTAAGTTTTCTTTAAGAAATGAGCCTTATAATAAAACCATCAAATGAAGACCTCCTAACTTTGTTTGATAGAAAATCCTAAACTTTTTCATAATAATCTCCCTATAAGAGTCACCAAAATCGGTGGCTTTTTTCTACGTACCTTAGTGAACGTTAGTGAGCTTAGGTACATTGATGCAGTTCGAACGACAGTGAGAACTACGGTCCTTATAATACTTAATGAGGTGAACTCAGAGAGTTCAACCGAATTTAGAGATATTGATGCAGTTTGAGCGGAGCGAAAACTACGTTCCTTAATACGTTAGTGAACTTAGGTACATGGATGCCGTGCGGAACTACTTTTTACAGAACAACAAAATAACCTCCACGAGAGCTCTGATTTTTGATCTAGACTCTCGGGAGGTTTTTTCATCTTTTATCTTTTTGACATTACATATCTTTGTGGATGCGATAAGTATTGTAAGCAGTGACTACATTAGCAACGGCGCTGACCCTTGAGCTACGTGCGATATCGGCTTGTAGGGCATTGGCTTCTTCTTGCAGATTGACTTGGGTTTCATGGAATTGTTGCATTTCAAGCAGATTGTAGGCTTCTGGCAAGGTAGAGGCACGGCCTTCTGCGATTAAATTATATAGTCGGAAGAGGTCGTGGTAATTGTAAAATTTTTGTGGGAAACCTTGCATCCCTTGTTGGTAGGCTGGTTGGCTGATTTCCTGGTTATAAAGAGCCTGGGCATTGGCAAGAGCTTGCTTGGCTGGGGCTACAAATACAAAGTATTTGAAAGCAATCAGCCCGCCCATCAACCCGAGCATCAATAGAAAACCGTGCATGAGGTGACTTTGTTCTAAGAGAAAAATCGTAAAAGCAAAAAGAAGATTGAGGGCCAGTGTGACCGTGATTGGCCCATTGAGTCTCTTCGCTGCTTTATTTAAACGGTTTTGTTGCCGTTGAACTTCATCCCAAGCAACTGCTGCAGGGGCTGTTAGTACGCGCTTTTCATCTAATAGTTGTAAAATTTCTTGTGTCGTCATTGTAAATCTCCTTTTGTTATAAGCGTATCTTTTAGAATTGACCTTATTTTATCAAAAATCCTTCCCTAAAAAAGGGCCATGTAAACTATAGTTTCATTTTTCTTAAAAATCGAAGAATTTCTAGTTTTTTTGTCAAAAATTAAACTCTGAGTTTAACTCCAGCCTTTTTTGAGGTATACTAATGGTATGATAATTGAAAGGAAGTTCCCCTATGTCCTCATCTTCGCCATTTGGTCCAACATTTCGTAAGATTCGTGAAGCACGCGGTCTTTCTCTAAAAGAAGTCGCTGCAGACATTGTCTCTCCTCAGTTCCTCAGCCAATTTGAGCGTTCTCAAAAAGGAGTAACCATTGAGACCTTCTCTCGCCTCTTGCTGTCTATGGGGGTGGATTGGGACACCTTTTTGTCTCATTATCCTGGCTTAACCATTCAAAATTTCAGCCCCATTTTGATGAAGCACATCAATCAAGAAAACATGGATTTTCTGTCCATTATTGAGCGCTTAAAGCATGAAAAATCGCCTGTTGCAGAGGAGAACAAAGAGCTCTGGCAACTCTATTTGCGTTCGCTTGAAATCAATGTCAATAACGCGATGGGAAAAGAGATCCACCTGGAAGACGCACCTGTGTCGATTCAACGAATCGCTCAAGAAGTGCCTTTTGCCTATCAAAATGAAATTGAGCAAGACTTCACCATTGCCCTTTTATCTGTCTTGCCCTATGAAGTCGTCGCTAAGATTCGAAAGGAATCCTTGGAACTTTTTGAAAGCAGTTATTCTGCCTACTCTGCCAATGCATTGGCCTCTTTACTGTTAAATCTAGCTAACTATCTTATTAAAAAAGAACTCTACTTAGAAGCTCTGAATTTTCTTCAATCGATTAACCAGCTTCGCAAGCGCAAACCGATTTTAAACACCAGTATTTCCATGCAGTTAGAATTTATGCAGGTCTATGCCCTCCTTGGCTTAAATGACAAGGAAGGGGTTTACCGTGCCAAGCAAGTCTTAAAAGCCCTGGAAGGTTTGATTGCACTCGAAAATTTCGGAAGCCCGCTTGTTCAAATCAAAACAAAATTCATGTTGCGAGTCAACGAACTCAACAAAACCGGCATTGATTTCTTCAGCGAATAAAGACGTCTCAGACTTCAGACCGATTCTTTCGATCAGCGCCTTTTCTTAAGTTTTCTTTAAGCAAACCGCCTTATAATAAAACCATCAAATAAAGACCTCCTAACTTTGTTTGATAGAAAATCCTAAACTTTTTCATAATAATCTCCCTATAAGAGCCACCAAAACCGGTGGCTTTTTCTACGTACCTTAGTGAGTCAAGTCCAATAGGGGCGTAGACGAACTTAGGTACGTTGACGCAGTTCAAGCGAAACGAAAACTACGGTCCTTACCCTTCATTTGTACAAATAATCCAATTTATGCTCGATCTATGTTATAATGAAGAGAATTTTTGTCTGAGGAGGATTTATGAAAAAAACACATTCTATGCTATTCATCCCAGGCATCATTATGCTTGGGATTGTTTTACGAACACCATTTACTACGCTTCCGACGGTCTTGTCTGACATCGCTGCTGGTTTGGGGGTAGATGTGAGCTCTCTGGGGCTATTGACTAGCTTGCCACTTCTCACCTTTGCCATTTTCTCACCTTTTGCGATTCAATTTGCTAAAAAATTGGGGATTGAGCGCCTCTTTTTCCTAGTTTTGATCGCAATGACGATCGGATCTGCCATTCGGATTATCAATCTCCCCTTTCTCTATCTGGGAACCATCTTGATTGGAGCTGGCATCGCCTTTCTCAATGTGCTGCTTCCAAGCCTGATTCAGGCGAACAGGCCCCGCCAACTAGGCATTCTGACCACTTTGTACATCACTTCTATGGGGATGTCCACAGCGATCGCCTCTTCTGTGGCCGTTCCGATCACCAAAGCCACTTCTTGGCAAGGTTTGGTCAACATCTTGACAGCCTTGTGTGCTCTTGCTTTGGTCATCTGGATTCCTAACCTTCGCTACAACCACCATCTAAAAAAGACGGCTACTACGGAATCTAGTAGCAAGTGGTATACCAATAAATATGTCTGGGCTATCATGATTTTTGGAGGCTTGCAGTCACTGCTTTTCTACACAAGTATGACCTGGCTTCCGACCATGGCTGTTCAAGCTGGCCTTTCAAAGGTTGAATCTGGACTACTGGCCTCCGTCTTCACCCTGATCAGTCTCCCATTCTCCTTGACGATCCCAAGTTTAACGACACGGTTATCCGATCGCAATCGACACTTGATGCTTACGATTGTTGTCGGAGCAGGGATTCTGGGGGTAGCCATGCTCTTAATCCCGACCAGCAACTTCTTCTACTGGTTGATAATCAATGCCCTAATTGGAAGTTCCGTTAGTTCGCTCTTCCCTTACCTCATGGTCGCTTTCTCCATGAAATCCAGCACACCTGAAAAAACAGCTCAACTTTCTGGTCTTGCCCAAACAGGAGGCTACGTCTTTGCAGCCTTTGGGCCCATCCTCTTCGGCTACAGCAAATCCCTCTTCCACTCTTGGACACCAGCTGTCGTTTTATTATTGATATTAACCCTTATCATGGCATTTGCTCTCTATCAGGTAGAAAAAGTCGATAAAATATTATAATGAAGCTCTGGCTGGAAGTTTGTCTTCCGGCCTTTTTTCTGCCTACAAAAAAAGAACTAGGAGCTCGTCCTAGTTCAACGTTTCTGGATTGAATTTTATTTATTCGTAAAATGAGATATGTACGTGGTCATAGTGGTTTGCTGTATCTCCACCACGGTCAGGCATTTGGTTCCAAGTGTTAGCTGGTCCGTACATGTTATTTACTGGCATGTAGAATTGTTGTTTCCAGATAACATATGAGATACCTGCACGGTCCATGTTGTCAATCGCATACTGTGCAACTTGATCTCCAAGCTCTGAATTTGTTGGAACCATTACGTCCACTGCAAGTCCTTTACCATGATCGTCTGGATCCCCTTCACGGTAACCACCAATGTTTGTGATACCGAATTTCGCAGCGATTTCTTGACGGAAAGCTTCTGCTTGTGATTTAAGGTGTGGATCAGTTGGAATCGTATTTCCGCTCGTTGAGGTTTCTGCTACTGGTTGCACTTCAGGGGCAGCAGCAGTTTCTACTGCTGCAGGTTGTGCTGCCGGAGCTTCCTCTGCTGGAGCAACTGGTGTTTCTGCAGGAGCTGCTTCCGCAGCTGGTGTTGTTTCAGCAGGTGCTGCTGGGGCTGGAGCAGATTGAGGGGCAGCTGCTGCTTCTGGGTTTTGAGTTTCAACATTAACAGCTGGAGCACCGTAGTTCGGTGTTTCTGGAACAGCAGGTTGAGCTGGTGTTTCTGCTCCTGGGACAGCAACTACTGGAGCTTCTTGAGCTTCTGCTGCTGGAGCAACTGGAACTGCTTTGTTATCTTCATTGACTGGTTTAGACAAATCGTTGACAGCGACTGTTTGATCATCAACTGTCACTTGGTTTGTTGTCAAGTCAGCACTTGCAACGGTTGCATCTGTCGCACCTGCTTGAGGAGTTTGGATTTCAACTGAAGTTACTTCTTTTTGATCATTTACTGTTGTTTTCAAAACAGTACCTGGGTAGATCAAATCCATGTTGCTGATGTTGTTCAAGTTTGCCAACACATGAACATCGATTCCAAGTGCTTCTGCGATCGAACTCAATGTATCACCATATTTGATGGTATAAGTTTGTTGGTTTTCACCGCTTTGTTGGATATCATGTTTGATTTCATCTACTGAGCGAGCTACCCAATCTTCAAGTGTTTCTGCAGTGGCTTTTGTAAATGGAATCACTGCAAGAGCTACTGTTGAAGCGATCAAGGCTTTCGTATTAACTTTTAATTTCATCTTTTATCCTCTTTTTTCTTTGTTTTTTTGCTCAAGATTTTCTTGGACAAATGAACTACTATACTATAGTATCACAATTTAAAAATAATAAAAGGCCTTTTTGGCTATTTAACAAAACTGTATTTTTCTTGTAACATTTCGTCTTTCTTGTCACATTGTTACAAACTAGTAACATAAAAATAGGGTGCTGGAAGAAGAGTTCGAGGGCGCAAAAAAAGCCTCATCAAGGAGCGGTTCCTCGATGAGGTTCTTGTATTTTTTAAGCAATTGAACACGCCTACAACTCTTTGTATCTTATGAATTGAACACGCCCTAAATGCTGGGTGAAAAAGATAAATTCTCTTGTGAGCATCGCTCACTGCAAGAATTTCCTATTTTCACTCTGCATTTTACGGGCTTTGTATCTTATTTGACCTTCATGATTCTGACGAGGTTGGCGCGTTCGGCTTCTTCGAGTTTCATTTCGATATAATAGATAGTCTCTTTGAGGTCTGGGATGGTCGCATACTCGAGTCCGTTCACTCGACGGCGGGTTTTCTCGATTTCATCTGCCATGAGTTGACAGCTTTTTTCGATTTCCGCTAACTTGAGCAAATCAGGGAGTAGATCCCCCATTTCTTGGATGGTGCTATCCATTTGACTGTTGGAGGCGAGGTAGCTATAAACCACGTCCCCTTCATCCTCTCCGTAGGGGTTATCGATACGAGCATGGAGCTTGGGCACGCGCACACTCATGACATTTTCTTCCTCGATGTGTAGCATCACTTCTCGAGTGGGAACGGCAAAGATTTCTTCTACCATGAGGTCGCTCTCTAAGGACTTGGCCATCACGAAATCTTGCATATTGCCCACCAGCGCTGCCTCCACCTTTTGGCGCAGACGATTATTCTCACGCACAGCTTCAATAAAGCGACGCATGAGTTCATCCCGCTTATCCTTGAGCAACTTGTGCCCCCGGGTTGCTGTCTTGAGGCGCTCTTTGAGAATATTGAGCTCCATCCGAGTTGGTTTTACATTTAATCGTGCCATAGGCTAATCCTCTTTGTTTGGCAGATACTTGTCAATCATCTCATCCTTGATCCGTTTAAGCTCTGTTCGTGGAAGGATGGATAAGAGCTCCCAACCGAGATCCAAACTTTCCTCAATCGTCCGATTGGTGGTAAAGCCTTGGTTGATGTATTCTTGCTCAAAGCGGTCCGTAAATTTAACATAGAGCTTGTCGGTATCTGACAAGGCAGATTCCCCAAGCACTACAGCCAGTTCTTTGGCTTGTTTTCCTTGGGCGTAGGCTGCAAAGAGCTGGTTCATGGTCGCCGCATGGTCTTCCCGAGTCTTGCCTTCACCAGAACCCTTGTCCTTCAAACGAGAAAGGGATGGAAGAACATTGATCGGTGGGCGGTAACCACTATTATAGAGATCGCGGGACAGAATAATCTGACCTTCGGTGATGTAGCCTGTTAAGTCAGGGATGGGGTGGGTGATGTCATCTTCTGGCATGGAGAGGATCGGAATTTGGGTCACAGATCCTTTCTTTCCAACCAAGCGTCCTGCACGTTCGTAGAGGGTTGAGAGGTTAGTATAAAGGTAACCTGGATAGCCCCGACGACCTGGAACTTCCCGGCGGGCAGCAGATACTTCCCGAAGGGCTTCACAGTAGTTGGTCATGTCGGTCATGATAACCAAGACGTGCATATCTTTTTCATAAGCCAAATATTCTGCTGCGGTCAAGGCGATCCGAGGCGTGGCAATCCGCTCGATAGCTGGGTCGTTGGCTAGGTTGATAAAGAGGACAGAGCGGTCAATGGCTCCTGTCTCGCGAAGGTCGTTCATAAAGAACTCGGCTTCTTCAAAGGTAATCCCCATAGCCGCAAAGACCACAGCGAAGTTTTCTTCAGAATTAAGAACCGTCGCTTGACGAGCAATCTGAGCCGCCAACTCCTTGTGAGGAAGACCAGAACCTGAGAATACTGGGAGTTTTTGGCCCCGAACCAAGGTATTCAAATGGTCAATGGCTGAGATCCCTGTCTGGATAAATTCATCCGGATAGTCCCGCGAAACAGGGTTGATGGCTTGTCCATCAATGTCCAAGTACTTCTCTGGGATAATCTCTGGACCGCCATCGATGGGTTTGCCCATCCCGTTAAAGATGCGTCCGACCATGTCTTCAGACACAGGGAGTTCTAGGGGACGTCCAGTAAAGCGGACTTTGGCTTTTTCCAAGTTGATCCCGCTAGATCCTTCAAAGAGTTGGACCATAGCCTTGTCTTCTTGGACTTCGAGGACTTGTCCCTGACGGGTCGTTCCGTCATGAAGCTTGATTTCTACTAGTTCATTGTAGTGAACCCCTTCGACCTGATCGACAATCATCAAGGGGCCAACAACTTCGCTGACAGTACGGTATTCTTTAATTACGCTCATTGTCTACTCCTCCTTTTGCGACGATTTGGTGTAGGGTTTCTACGATTTCTTCTTTCAGGGCTTGAATGGTTGCCAACTGATCCTCATGGATGAACTTGCTCCGGGCAATACGGTCTCGAAGAGCTAGGGTTCCTTCCATGATTTCTGTGAAGTAAGCCCCTAATTCTAGTGCTTTTTGACTTTCTTGGTCAAAGGTCAAAATGTTGGTCAACAAGGCCACCTGCTTGCTGAAAGAGGTATAGGTATCGACCTCATCAAAGGCATTTTGTTGCAGGTAGTCTTCACGGATCATCTTGGCCGCATTCATGGTCAAGCGGTCTTTTTCAGATAAGGAATCTAGACCAACCAAGCGAACGATTTCTTGCAATTCACTTTCCTTTTGAAGCAAGTTCATAGCACGGGTCACTTTTTCAGACCAGCTGATTTGTTCATGTAAATCGATATAGCGACCAACTTCATCTTGGTAAAGGGAATACGAACTCAACCAGTTGATAGCTGGGAAGTGACGACGTTGGGCCAATTGAGCATCTAAGCCCCAGAAAACCTTAACGATCCGCAAGGTATTTTGCGTTACCGGCTCTGAAATATCTCCACCTGGAGGGGAAACGGCACCGATCGCCGTAATCGAACCTTCGCGCGCAGTAGTTCCAAGCGTCTTGACCCGACCGGCTCGCTCGTAGTATTCGGCGATCCGGCTACCAAGATAGGCTGGGTAACCTTCATCTCCGGGCATTTCTTCTAGACGACCAGACATTTCACGGAGGGCTTCAGCCCAGCGCGATGTCGAATCAGCCATGATGGCAACGGAATAGCCCATATCACGGAAGTATTCGGCAATAGTGATCCCTGTGTAGATAGAAGCTTCCCGCGCTGCTACTGGCATGTTCGAAGTATTGGCGATCAGAACAGTCCGTTGCATGATGGATTGGCCAGTTGTTGGATCGATCAATTCTGGAAATTCATTCAGAACGTCCGTCATTTCATTTCCACGTTCCCCACAACCGACATAAATCACGATGTCTACATTGGCAAACTTGGCCACCTGGTGTTGCACAACGGTTTTTCCAGCTCCGAAAGGACCAGGAACAGCTGCAGCTCCACCTTTCGTAACAGGGAAGAAGGTATCGATGACCCGTTGACCTGTGACCAAAGGCTCTACCGGAATCAGTTTTTGTGCAAAGGGACGGCCTCGACGAACCGGCCATTTTTGCATCAAGGTTCCGCTAAAGAGACTGCCATCTGCCTGCTCGATCTCATAAACCGGCTCTTCTACTGTGTAAGAACCTGCTGCGATCTTGGTCACACGTCCACTGACTCCAAATGGCACCATGATGCGGTGTTCCACCATATTGGTCTCCTGAACGGTACCGACGATGTCTCCTGCGACTACCTCAGTTCCTTCTGTTACACTTGGTTCGAAGGCCCATTTGGTGTCCCGATCGAGATTAGGAACTTGCACCCCACGAACGAGGAAGTCACTGGCGGTGACTTCTTGGAAACGTTCCAAGGGGCGTTGGATCCCATCAAACATCTGAGAGATCAAGCCTGGTCCCAATTCAACAGAAAGGGGGGCTCCGGTTGTTACCACTGGTTCTCCTGGACCAACTCCAGACGTTTCTTCGTATACTTGGATAGAGGCTTCGTCACGCCGCATCTCAATAATTTCGCCAATCAAACCAAGATCGCCGACCCGGCAAATGTCTTGGATATTGGCCTCCTGCATCCCTGATGCGACCACCAAGGGACCGGAAACTTTGATAATTTTTCCTTGAGTCATGTATTCCTCCTGGGAATCCTTTGTTTCTTTGTTTTACTTTTGTGCTATCTCTCTTAGAGCTTGCTTTTGTTGGCCATTGGCATCGAAATTGCTTGGATCCAACCAGGCTTCGAAGCGCTCTTTGATTGCTGGCCATTCTTGGTCAATGATAGACAACCAGTCTGTATCGCGGGTACGACCTTTATAAACAACAGCCTGACGGAAACAGCCTTCATAGGTGAACCCTAAGCGCTCAGCTGCTTTGCGAGATGCTTGGTTTAAGGCATCGCATTTCCACTCATAGCGGCGGTAGCCTAAATCTTCAAACACGTAGCGCGCTAATAGATACTGGGCTTCCGTAGCCATGCGTGTCTTTTGGAGCGCTGGTGAGTAGGTCACTGCTCCGACTTCGATCACCCGGTTGGCTTGATCGATCCGCATGAGAGAGAAAGTCCCCAAAGCCTTGCCTGAATCTTTGTCTACAATCGCATAGTAAAAGCGACCTTGGGCTGTCATAAGATCATCTAATAAGTGGTCCCACTCCTCTTCATTGCGGGCAGGGCCTTTGAACAGAAAGGTCCACATCGCTGCTGGAGAGTCCGGCCCGTAGACCTGATAAAGATCTGCTCCATGTTTTTCTTTTGAGAGGCGCTCGATCACAGTATAGCGACCTTCGATCCGCTCAATAGCTGGCAGACGCCCCGGTGTAAAATCCGGCAGTGCATCGCCAATCGCTTGGCCAAATTCATTTGTTCTCATAAAATATCCTGTCCTACTGCTTTTTCGACATTATCACGAATCCGCTGTTGGCCCAGTCCCGTAGTTCCTCTATGGGTCGGGATAAGGATCAGAGCCGGAGTCAGCTGCTGGTCGTAAAAAGCCACTGTATCTGGAATGGCCTGAGCAATATCCTCTGTCAGGTAGATAATCCCGAAGTTTTCCCGACTGAGTTTTCGCAAGGTATTGATCGCTTCTTGTGGCTCTGTGACCGGATAGGTTTGAAAGCCAATCAGGCGAAAAGGAAGGATGGCGTCCCGATTGCCCACAACGGCGATCTTATAGGTCTGTTTGTCCATAAATCGGTCTCATCCTTTCTTTGATGTCTGCTAGCGGAAAACCATTGTCCAAACCAGAGAGGACCAAACGAAGGTTGGTCACCTCTAACTCTTTTCCGTAAAGATAACGAACAAGAGGGAGGGGTCCATCAACTTCGAAACGGCCAGCGTCTAGAAGACTGAATTTCACCAAACTCTCTAAATACTCCAACTCTACGGTCTTTAGTTGACCGGTGCGCATCTTTTCTTCATAAGTCTCTAAAGCGAGATCGTACTCTAGCGGATTGACTTGATAAAACCAGGTCAACCACTGACCGGATTCTAGCAGGTCGATCACCTGATGGGCACTGAGGCTCCCTTCATCTGAGAGCAATTGGTGCATAAAGCTATGCGGTTTTTGCTGATCCAAGGCCCGCTTGACCGTAATCGCATTGTAAAAGTCAATGGTCACGTCCACCAACTGCTTCAGAATCGGATGATCTAGGCTGTCCCCTAAGTATCTCAGGTGTTTAAAATAAGCTAAGTCCATCCCAATTTCGAGGACTCGCAAGTCCTGATAGTCTTGGAATTCTTGCCAGGTTGCAGCCACTTCTTCCGCCATAAAGGCCGGACAATGCTCCGCAGAAAAGGTCGCCACCAAATGCTCGAGCACATCGAGAGAATAAGGACCGATAGGGATCAATAAGTGCCCCAACTTGCGCTCTGTCGCCTTGTGTTTTAGATAAACCTTGAGATTATGATAGGTGTACTTCAAAGTAAAAAGGCTAACCAGGTCTGACTGAGGGCTTACCTCAAAAGCCCATTGGTATTCTGCCAACAAGGCTGCCATCAGACGGGCTTCAAGGGCTGCTAAATCCTTGATCTCTTTGCTATCTAGAGCATAAGGCGTCCCTTGTAGCAAGCCTTCTCGACTCTCGCTGGAGGGACTTGCAAGCAACTGCTCGAACTGACTGGGACTGACAAAACTAGCCTCACGTACGCTGATTCCTGTATTGACTTGAGAATAGGTCCGTTCGCTCATTGCAACCTCCTAGTTCTCTTCATTTGTGAAAATGCTGGCTGCCATCTGGTAGCTTTCTTGCTCCCAAATGGAATCCACCAAATCACGGTAGAGATAGTTGTCATCAATCTTCCCAACCGACAAGACAAAACCTGCTTGAGCTGAGATCGTTGCATCTGCAACTGTCACATTCTGATGCGTCTGCTTCAATCTCTCGAGAGCTGCTGAATCAAATTTAGCAGCGCTCACCGCACCGAAGGTCAGGGTCACAACTTGTCCCTGATAGCGATCTAAGACCGCATCTACAAACTGCATTTCCTTTTCAAGGGGCCAAGCCACCATTGCTTCATAAGCATCCGCAAAGAGATCCTTTAAGACTCGTTGCTTGGTGACAAGGGTTGATTGGCGTTTTTTATTTTCGATTTGTTGGGTTTCACGTTGCAATTGACGTTGAATCCGCTTGAGCTGCTCGGAGCGTTGATTGAGTTTATCTTGGATCAAACGCTCTTCTTGCGCAGTCTCTTCTTTTAGGATGGTTTCCTTGGCCTCTTCTAAGAGTTTACGCCCTTTTTCGTGGGCTTGGGCCAAGATCGAATCCTTTAATTGGGTTTGTTCATCCATATCGTTTTTTCTCCTATTGCATGCGTCTTGTGTTTTTCGCCTCGTAAGGCGAATCCATCAAAGCTAGGTCTTAGCCGACGCGTAGGGTCAATAGGAAGGACACAACGAAGGCCAAGATGGCGTAGGTTTCAACCATGGCCGCAAGGATAACCCCTTTCATCATGTCTTCAGGGCGTTTGGCCAAGATTTGCATCCCTGCTGTCGCAACATTTCCTTGGTGTTTGGCTGAGAAATAACCAACGATCGCAACTGGAAGAGCTGTAAAGAAGTAAGCGACCCCTGTTTCAAGTGGCATATCTGGCTTAATTTGCAACCAGATCAAGATCCCGATAACGAAACCGTACAAACCTTGTGTACCTGGCAACAATTGCAAAATCAAGGCTTGGGCAAATTTTTCAGGTTGTTCTTTCAAGAGCGCTGCTGCTGCTTGACCCGTTTTACCAACCCCAAGGGCAGATCCCATTCCACTAAGTGCAACGGCGATCGCCACACCAAATGCTGCAAAGAAGGCGCCCCCATGGGCTGAAAAATATGATGCTAAAGATTCCATGAATATACTCCTATTTATTAAAGATAATACTTATTTTTTTGTTTTAATATAGCGTTCAGAAGGTTTGAGAGGACGAAATGGCTTGCCTCCTCCTTCGTAGAACTTACCAAAGAACTCCACAAAGATCAAACGGGCTCCATGCACATATCCTGACAAGAAGGACAGGAACATATTAATGGCATGTAGGACGATAAAGAGCACAAGCCCTACCGTAAACCGTCCAAGCGGTGGAAAGAGATTGACAATGAGGTTAAAAGCTGAACCGATACTGGCTCCAGATAAGCCCAAGGCCATCAAACGAGTGAAGCTGACCAAGTCTCCGACATAGCCACTAACATTGTAGAGGTTAAAGAGACCAGAGGCTAGACCGGATAGCTTCTTGGCACTGACAATGGAAACAATCAATATCCCAATGGCATTCAAAATAGCTAACCACTTGCCAACCGGAACTAAAATGCTCATTCCTGGCAAGATATTGCCTACTGCTAGAAGCATTAAACCAAGTAGGATCAAGACCCAAGCAAAGCCAGCATTATAGGCTTCCGTGTAGTCTTTGAGGCGAATATTTTTCATCCCCCCTAGGAACAGTCCAACTAAGACAGTGACAAAACCAAAGACCACTGAGAGGATCAGGATGGTCATGGCGTTACTGGTCGTACTGATCAGGGCAAAAGGCATCTCAAATCCAAAGAAAGAGCCATAGACCACACCCCAAAGGGCAACTGAAACCCCGAGGAGACTGAAGAAACGAAGGTTCTTGGCTGTAGCAGGCTTGAGCTTGAAGGCTTTAAGGGCAAAGCCTGTCGCTACCGTTAGCAACAGTCCATAACCGATATCTGCGACCATCATGCCAAAGAAAACAAAGTAGAAGAGAGAAACGATTGGTGTCGGATCTTTCTCGTAATACTTAGGCAGGGCGTACATCTCTGTGACTAATTCAAAGGGCTCTACCAAGGCATTATTTCGCAACTGGATCGGAACGTCATCCCAATCTTTTTCCGTCACATCGCGTGTCTCTAGTAAGACCCGAGAACCAAAACCTTCTTGCAAGAAGTCTCGCAATGAGGCCACTTGGGAGGTTTCAATCCAACCCTCTAGAGCTACCAAGCTTTGCGTGCTGGCAAGAAGCGACTTGGCTTCCTCACGAGCTCCCGAACTCAGCAAGTAATCCATCTGGTACTTGAGCTGGTCCAGCTCCTTCTGGGAGTTTTGTAACTCGGCTAGGGTTGCTGCAACTACAGCTTCTTGCTCTTTGATTTCCCCTTCTAGGCGATCCAAGTAAGCGGCTGGGACTTGCTCTTCTTCATAGTCCAATTCTTTGAACCCATGGTCTTCCAGAAGCTCCTGAACAGCTACACGGTCTCCCGAACGATACAAGATGACATAGCCGTGTTCAGTCTCAGACGTAAAGACTTCTTCTAACTCCAGCTCTGGATGAGCTTTTAAGGAAGAACGAACAGCGTCTGTATCGCTATTTGGGATGGTCCCGATCAAGCCATGCACATAGTGAAAAGTAGCGAGGGCAGCTGGCGTCACCTCTAACGGTCGCCATTTTTCTAAGCGCTCTATCTCACCCTTTGCATCCGCAATCTTCTGGCGAGCCTTGTCTAACACGCGCAATTGGCGTTTCAACTTGGTCAATAGAAGATCCTCATCTCGAATCATCCCGTGGGCCTGCAAGTCATCAAAAGACAAGCTTAAGGGTTCTTCCTTCAGAGCTTGCAGGGCCTTCTTCTCAGGCATGTAGGGCTCCAGAGTCTGAATCATTTTTTCAACTTGTTCTTGACGTTTTTGCAGCTCTACCAAGGCTTGACGATTGTCCTCTGTCAAGGGTTGAGACAAGGTATTTGCCTCAAAGGCAGCCTGCCATTCTTCATGCTCACTTAGGTCATAAATCTGGATTTTCGCCTCAGACTGCAGCGCTAGTAGGAGACTGTCCAAGTCATCTTTGGGCAAGATGAGGGACAGTTTTTGCATCTGACTAACGGCCATAGCTTGCTACCACCTTTTCTACAATGGCTTCAACTAACCCAGCTCGCTTATCGGTCATCGCTTGCTGTACTTTGGCATCATTGCGCGCAACCGTTTCTTCCAGATCTTTCGTTAAACGGACGAGTTTTTCCTGGGCATTTTTTTCTGCCTCTGTGACCAATTGCTTGATTTCCTCATCGTAATGCTGTGCCACTGTTGCAAGGCGATCGCGTGAATCCGTTCGGATTTGTTCGACTTGAGCTTCATAGCCTACGATCACGCCTTGAGCAGCTTGCTCGATCTCTTGCATCATCTCGAGTGTTGCATTCGACATCGTCACACCTCCTTATTCAACTATTGTTCTTCCAACAACAGTACAATTATCTTAAATTATACCACAATTCATATCGTTTGTTCAGGCCCAACCGGGAATTTTCAGAAAATTGTGGACAACCAATAAGAGCTTAGTTTCAAGTTTGGTAGCGCTCTCTTCTTTTCTCATATCCTGTTCCTAGTTTCAGTATTTCTTGATTTCTTTTACTTGAATAAAGCGGTTACCCATGTTATAATGTGTAATATATTATAGGAGTATCCTGTTATTTCATCTCGTGAGAAAGGAGGATTGCTGTGAAACAAGATCAAGATTTACGCGACATTATCGCCAGCCATGAAGCTGAGTTAACGGATATGGAACGCGACATTGCCCAATATTTTTTATCGTCAGAAGCAAGACAGCACTCCCTGTCCTCTTCTCGTGTAACGGAGTTACTCCACGTCTCAAAGGCAGCTTTAACACGTTTCTCTCAAAAATGTGGCTTTTCCGGCTATCGGGAGTTTGTCTATCATTTTAATGAGGAAACAAAGAATCAAAAACAAGTGCAAGAACATGACGAACTCACTCTCAGCGTCTTGCAACGCTACCACCATATCAGCAACGTCACTGAAAGTCTGGTAAAAGATTCCCAATTGCATCGAATAGCTGAGCTGATCAATCAAGCGGACCGAGTCTATTTCTTCGGGATTGGTAGTTCCGGTTTAGTCGCTCGAGAAATGAAATTGCGCTTTATGCGACTAGGCGTTGTTTGTGAAGCTCTGACTGATCAAGACGGCTTTGCTTGGACGACCAGTATTCTCGATTCCTCTTGTTTAGTCATCGGTTTCTCATTGTCAGGAGGCACCAACTCCATTACAGACAGTCTCCTGGACGCCAAAGAAAAAGGGGCTAAAACGATTCTTGTGACCGCTAACCCGGCTGCCATCCACCAAGGATTCACAGAAGTGTTACCGGCCGCACCTCTTCCTAGTAGTACCTATATCGATCGAATTTCTGCTATTTTACCACTCCTCATTGTGGTCGATTTGATCTATGCTCATTTCCTTAATAAAAGCCGAGAACAAAAGGAAATTGTCTTTAATAGCTACTGGGAAAACAAAAAACTTTCTAGTCAACGTTCTCGAAAATCTTAATATGGTCTCCCTATTTAAAAAGCATGAAAGATCGGGTTTTCTTCATCTTTCATGCTTTTTTTGATGAATCATGACCACCCGTCAAACGGGTGGTTTGTAC
>NZ_KV807493.1:0-30169 GCF_001812015.1 Streptococcus sp. HMSC073D05 | reverse complement strand
TTTGAAAAACTCTATAAATCCAATATCCTTACACTTATCACGAAAATGAAACCTAAGTGATCTTAAAAAAGAATCAAAAAACACATCATTTCCCATAGAAAACCCTTTCATTTTTAAAAACATTCTGATATAATCATACAAAAAATAAAGGAGAACTACAATGAAAAAAGTAATTATTTTTATCTTGTTAATCCTCTTAATCCTCTTATTAATCTTTTCTATTGTTGCAATTCTTATATACAACATGTTTTAAAAAATAAATGACCAGCCTCCTGTAGAGTACAGAAAACTGGTCGCATAAGAGGACTTTCTCTTGTTCCATTATTGGGGTGCAGTTACTAAACATGCTAAGTTTTTTTGCGTGAAGATATATCAAAACTTTTTAAACCAATTCTTGATATACTCTAAGCATATATCCAGTAAGAATTTGATAACTAATAATACAATTCCAATCTTCACAAACATGTAATATTTAAATGTGTCATCAAATGAATGCACACGGATCGGAAAGGTGAAGATATTAGACGGATTGATAAGAAAATATAGTGAGATACAAATAGATAAAACCAACGCCACTATAAAAATTTTTTTATGTAATTGCATTTTTTACCTTACCCTTTCTTGTTTTACAACATTAAATACCAATCACCAATTTTATATAGCCTGATTAATTCTTTTATTCCCCTTTCTATCAGGCTATTTTAATAGTTTTTATACCTTCATCATATACCAATTTCAAAATAATTCAAGTCTGTTTTTCTAATCATTTTTATGATATAATAATAAAGTTCGAATGATAAACAAAAAACTCAGCAACAATCCCAACAAACTCTATAAATTAGATACGATAAAAAAATTCTATTCTGCTCTTTTTTTAACTATTCGGTAAAATTCTCGAAATTTTGATACCGAATAGTTATTTTTTTGCATAAAATGTTTAAAAATCATGCTGAGATAGCCATTCTGAGCTGATTTAAGTTTAGAGGGCGGACAATCTATTGCTAAAATTCCATACAGCCCCAACGGTTTAGGCTGTTTTTTAGTTCATTCAACATCTTTCGGGAAAAGAAAAATTTTCGGAAAGTTATTTTTTGAAGAAAATAGGCTTTTTCGTAAAAAGATGGCATACTACTTTCGTTTCTTGATAACCAAAAAATGTTTTGTGCTAATCATTGTCAATTATGTACTTTATTTAAGTGAAAATTAAAAATTTTTCAATTGTACATTCATACAAAAACACGGCTCATGAATCATAGCCGTGTTATATTTTGCTTAAGCTAGTTAGCTAGTTCTCTTAGTTAATATTTACTTACCTTTTATTTGCTTTAATTCCTTTATCTCTTTTAGAATACTAAAAATATATAAACTAAATAGAACTACACCTGAAAAAGATAAAACAAAGAAACCAAACGTAAGTTTTTCTCCCATACCAGCTACTACTCCAAGGGATAAAATACCGATAGCCATTATGGTAATTATGAGGATAAACCACAAGTAAATCATGTAAAACTTATAAAGATAGCAAAAGGACTTATTTTTTTGTTTAGGCTTATACTTCCATATAAAATAAAATAAATAAGGTATAAAAATAATTAAAATAAATAGAAATTTCATCTCTAGCACAACTTATTACTTTCTATTTTGGATTTCCCGCAAGATCTCCTAACTTCCAAATACCAAGCCAAAAAGAAATTGTTAGCATGATAAAGAATGTGAGGAACATATTATCCACCAGATTTTTACTCATCAAGCATAGTTCTCTAGCTATGTAAGGAGACACGAGGAACAAAATGCACTGTACTATAGTAATTATTTTTTTCATGATTCATTTATAATACTGTCACATATGATACAGTATACTCCTTTCTAGGAAGAATTCTTATTATTCCTATCTTTATTATAGGCCTACAGCAATTTAGATTCAATTTTTAATATGTGAAAGTAGTTTCAGAATAATTTACAAAACAAAAATAAAGTACACTTTTTAAAGAATGTACTTTATGCTTCTAATTCAGTTGTATCAATGGTTTAGCTTTAGTTTAGTCAATTGTACATAAACTTTTAGTTTTCTTCAAAAAATAAAAATGAGTTCCAATTGTTAAAATGAATCGAGAAAATACAAAAACTTTCCGCCGTGAGAAAAGTGCTAGAAACACTATTGTTTCTAGCACTCGGGAGTTTTGGACCTAAGGAAAGTTTTTAAGAAGACTTTGTCACCAACACAACCAATGCTAGTTGGCATTGGTCATTTTTCTTTTTTGATGGCGTTGGTAAGAATGGTAGAGTTTCAAAACGACAGATCCACTAGCCATCCCGATGGAGATGACCAAGGCCAGAATAACCACCAGAGTCACGCTGGTTACTGCCTGGCGATATTGGCCACTGACAAAGAAGGAAGTGGTCCGATAGGAAATATATCCAGGAACCAAGGGTGCGAGAATGGACAACATAAAGACCACGACAGGCGTCTTGAGAATGATACTTAAAATCTGACTGATACAGGAGCCGACAATGGCTGCAATAAAGGTTGCAACGATGACATTGGTAGGCCCTTTCAGGATATAGTAAAGTAGCCAGATGCCCATCCCGAGGATTCCTCCAGGAATCAACATGGAGCGCTGCACATTTAGGACGATTAAAAAGGTGATGATGGCAATCAAACTGGCCACCGCTTGGATTAAAAATTCAGTTAGGTTCATGATTTTATTTCATAAGGACGAGGGCGACCGTTGTACCGGCACCAAGTGCAAGAGTAATGAGGAGAGTCTCAAAGAGTTTGCTCATCCCAGAGTTGAGGTGGTAATTCATCAGATCTCGGACGGCATTGGTCATAGCGATTCCAGGAACGAAGGGCATGACACAGCCTGCGATAATGAGATCGGTATTGGAAGGAAAACCACTATAGCGCGTCCAGATATGGGCCAAAAAACCAAAGACAAAGGCGGCCGCAAAGGCAGTGACAAAAGGAATGCGAACGTATTTCTCAACGACAAGAGAAAAAGCAAAGGCAAAGACAGTCGCAATACCTGCTCCAATCGCATCATAGAAATTTCCTCCAAACATGATGGAGAAGAAAGGTGCACTAAGAGTTGCCGCAATGGTCAACTGGAGATTGGTATAAGGAACGCGCTTCATTTTCAACTCGCTCAGGGCTTGGTAGGCTTGCTCGAGATCGATCTCTCCAGAGACGAGTTGACGAGAGATCTGATTGACATCACAGACCTTTTCAATATTATAATTAGTCCGCAAGATCCGTTTCATGCGCGTGACATTGGCATTCTCAATTGAAAAGAAAATAGCGACTGGCATCGCTAAAACATTGCAATCGACGATTCCCTGTGAATGGGCGATCCGGATCATGGTATCTTCGACCCGGTGAATCTCAGAACCGCTCTCTATCAGGAGGGTTCCAGCTAACATCAGGACGTCGATCACTTGGTTGATCTGTTTTGACTCTTCCATAATTTCCTTCTTACTAAATAATCTGTTTCTATTATAGCAAAAAAGGACGAGAGACAGAACTAAAATCTGACAATTCTAGTTTGTTTCTTATCCTTTCTGAATTCGTTTAGAATAGCTATTGTTTAGGCTTATCATTCGCTAACTCGGGTGGTGGTGCTGCACGGTGCTGTCCTGGACGAGAAGGGTTGCTAAAAAGATCAGTGCAATCAGGATAAAGAGCCAAATAATAGCGAAAATAAATGTTAAAAACATAGGATCACCCCTTCTATCTTATTTACAGCTCTACTATAACACTTGGAGAAAGCGCTGTCAAACCCTATACAGTAAGCTCTTAAACTCTTTCAAAATTCAGAATACTCTTGCGATGGGGATGAAAAAACCAGCCGTTTCCGACTGGTTTTTAAGATCTATTTGAATCTTAGTTCAAGGCATCATCCATTGAAAGAACTTCGTGGAAGACACGTTGTGTCAATTCAGTTTTTTGTTCTGGAGTGAGGTATTTAGTGTTTACACAGTATCCAGAGATACGAACGATAACGTCTTCACCTGACATGATCTTTTCGTAAACATCGTTCAAGTCCATAACGTTCAAGTTACAGTGTTGTCCACCGTTTTCGAAGTATCCATCAAGGATGGTTACCAAGTTATCAACTTGTTCGTCACGAGTTTTACCAAGAGCACGTGGTGAAACTTGAGTAGTCAATGAGATACCGTCAGCTGCATAACCAAAGTCAAGGCTAGCAAGTGAGTTCAAGTTTTGCAACCATCCACCTTTAGCTTTGTTAGATGGGTTAGCACCTGGTGAGAAGAATTCCAATTTAGACAAGTTCACAGAACCATCTTCGTTGAGGTATACCCCTTTGTGGACTGGTGAGTTACCAGTTTGTTTAGAGTAAGCAACGTTAGAAGTGATGGTAAGAAGTGAAACAGTTGCTTCAGCGTTCTTGTAAAGTTTGTGACTGCGAAGACGAGTAGTGTAAGCTTCGATCAACCATTCTGCCAATTCGTTAGAACGTGGGTCATCTTCACCCCAACGTGGGTATTCACCGATTGTTTCGTAATCGTAGATGTAGCCATCTTCGTCACGGATTGGTTTAACAGTAGCGTATTTGATTGCTGACAAAGTATCAACAGTGTTAGCGAATCCACAAATACCGAATCCCATGTTAGCGCGTTGGTGAGTTGGCAAGAAGGCCATTTGAACAGCTTCGTAGTTGTACTTATCAGTCATGTAGTGGATGATGTTCAAAGCATCTACGTAAGTGTCTGTCAACCAGTCAAGAGATTTTTCGAAGTTTGCTTTAACAGATTCGAATTCAAGAACTTCGTCACGGATTGGATCGATGTCAAATACTTTATAGTCTTTATGAACATCGTCGTAACCACCGTTCAAACCAGTAAGAAGAGCTTTAAGAACGTTAACACGAGCACCGAAGTATTGGATGTTGTGGCGTTGTTCTTCGTTTTCTGGGTCAAGTGGAGATACACAACATGAGATACAGCTCATTTCACCGTATCCGTCTTTGGCCATTGTTGTTACACCTTCGTATTGGATAGAAGAGTGTTTATGGCTCATGTGCATACAGTAGCGACGGAAGTTGTATGGCAATTTGTCAGTCCAAAGAACTGTCAAGTTTGGTTCTGGAGAGTTACCGATGTTGTCCAAAGTGTTCAAGAAACGGTAGTCCATCTTAGTAACACGGTGACGACCATCGTTACCCATACCAGCCATTGATGTTGTGATGAAGGTTGGGTCACCTGAGTACAATTCGTCGTAAGCTTTTGTACGAGCAAATTTAACAGTACGCAATTTCATAACGAAATCATCAACGAATTCTTGGATTTCTGATTCAGTGTAAGTACCACGAGCTAAGTCACGTTCTGCGTAGATATCCAAAACGATTGGCACACGTCCAAGAGAAGTAGCAGCACCGTTGATCACACGGCAGACAGCCATGAAGGCAATGTTTGTCCATTGGATTGCTTCTTTTGTATCGAAGGCAGGACGACGAACGTCTACACCATAAAGGTCACCCAATTTAACAACTTCTTTCAAAGCTTGGTATTGAAGGTTTACTTCTTCACGAAGGCGGATTGATTCTTCATCGATTTCAGTGATAGAGTTCCAGTCGCTTGCTTTTTCAGCCATCAAGTAGTCAGCACCGTAAAGAGCCAAACGAGCGTAAACCCCAATGATACGTCCACGAGAGTATGCATCTGGAAGACCAGTTACAGTATGAGCGTGGCGGGCACGACGGATATTTGTAGTGTAAGCGCGGAAGATACCATCGTTTACAGTAGTCACATATTTAGTGAAGATTTCATGAACAGCTGGATCTGGTTCGTATCCATTTTCTTTCAAAGTAGTTTCCGCCATACGGATACCACCACGAGGCATAAAGTTCAATTTGAACAATTCATCATTTTGGATACCGAAGATCACTTCGTTTTCTTTATCGATATATCCAGCTGCGATATCAGCGATAGATGTTGGACGGTTATCGTATGGGAAACGAGTTTCTTCATAATGAGCTTTTGTTTCTTCAACAATTTTTTTGATGTGAAGAGAACGTTCAGTTGGACCAGCTAGGAAGCTTTCATCTCCATCATATGGTGTGTAGTTAGCTTGAACGAAGCGAGAAACGCTTGCTTTTTCTTTCCAATCTTCACCTTTGAAGCCTTCCCAGGCTTTGTCAAAAATATCTTGTGCTTCAACGACTGTTTTAACAACCATTTTTATTTTCCTCTATTGTCTTTCTAGCAACTATATCTGTTGCACTTACAATAGTAGTATACCATACAGAAATCGGTTACACAAAGGCGAATTGCGAAAAACAACAGATTCTTTTGTAATACAGTTTCAAATCCTCTGCGATACTGTACTATATTTTTGAAAACAAACACAGTTTTTCATCAATTTTCATGTTTTCTGGAGAGTCGATTTTTGCAATTCTGAAATTTTCTTCCTATAATAGAAAGAAAGGAGGGTGAAAAATGCTGATATTTCCATTAGTGAATGATACCAGTCGCAAGATTATTCATATTGATATGGATGCATTTTTTGCTGCCGTCGAAGAAAGAGACAACCCTAGTTTGAAGGGCAAGCCTGTCGTGATTGGCCAGGACCCTCGTCAGTCAGGAGGGAGAGGTGTTGTCTCGACTTGTAACTATGAAGCAAGGAAATATGGCATTCATTCAGCTATGAGCTCTAAAGAAGCGCTGGACCTTTGTCCTCAAGCGATTTTTATCTCTGGAAATTATGAGAAATACCGAGAAGTAGGTGAGCAGGTCCGTGAGATTTTCAAGCGTTATACAGATCTAATCGAGCCGATGAGTATTGATGAAGCCTATCTAGATGTGACGGAAAATAAAATCCAGAGCAAATCAGCTGTCAAAATCGCCCGCTTGATTCAGCATGCTATCTGGGAAGAGCTGCATCTCACAGCTTCAGCGGGTGTTTCTTATAATAAGTTTTTGGCCAAGATGGCAAGTGACTACCAAAAACCCCGTGGCCTAACGGTGGTCTTACCGGAGGACGCTGAGGATTTCCTGAGCCAAATGGACATTGCCAAATTTCATGGAGTAGGAAAGAAGACAGTAGAGCGACTACATGAGATGGGTGTCTATACTGGCGCGGATCTTTTAGCCATCCCGGAGATGACTTTGATTGATCGGTTTGGGCGATTTGGCTATGATCTCTTTCGAAAGGCGCGAGGGATTCACAATAGCCCTGTCAAAAGTCATCGCATCCGTAAGTCGATCGGAAAAGAGCGGACCTACCGCAAGCTCCTTTATGCAGAAGATGATATTTTAGAAGAAATTGCCAATCTGTCCAGTAAGGTGGCCCAATCGCTGGAAAAACATGGTAAGCAAGGAAAGACCTTGGTCTTAAAAGTGCGCTATGGAGACTTTACCACCTTGACTAAGCGTATCACCTTGACGGAGCCAACGCGAGATGATGAGCGCATCAATCGTTCAGCGCGTCGCATTTTTCAAGAAATCGAATCGATAAATACAGGAATCCGCCTCTTGGGTGTCACCATGACCAACTTTGTTGATCATACTGAACTGTCTCTGGTAGAGGAAGAAAAAGACAACTAGTCTATTCACTAGTCGTCTTTTTTGATATCAAAGAAGGCTGCAATCTCTTCTTCTGTTAGTCCAATCATAGGCGAGATGGCGTGGAGATTGTCTTCTGTTAGTCGATAGACAGTAGGCTTAGACGTCTCTGCTTTCGTTTCAACAGTTTCTTCCTTGCTTCGTGCAGATTCGATTGTAGCAGAAGCCATTGCAACGGATGAAGAATAGTCTGTGGTTGCTTCGCCTCCGTCCAGGTCCTTGAAGCGTTCCACCAAGTAGGTCTTGCGCGCTGTACCTGTATTTTTAGTAGCGAAATCAAAGGCGCTGTATTCTCCTAAGAGAATCAGCTTGCTCTTTGAGCGCGTGATGGCGGTATAGATCAAATTACGCTGCAACATCCGGTGGCTTTGATTAGTAATGGGTAAAATCACCACAGGAAATTCGCTTCCTTGCGATTTGTGAATACTCATCGCATAGGCTAAGCGAATCTTGTACCATTCATTGCGCGGGTAGACGATTTCATTGCCATCAAATTGGATAGTCAATTCATCTTGCTTCGATTCTGTATATTTTCCGGGGAGAAGATCGGTAATGTAGCCAATATCTCCATTAAAGACATTGCTTTCTGCATCATTGACCAGATGGATAACCTTGTCTCCATCGCGGTATTGGCAGTCTGGCGTGTCAAAGACGACCTGATCTTTGACAGCTGGATTGAGAAGGTCTTGCATGAGTGTATTGATGTTGTCAATGCCGGCCTGGCCCTTGTACATAGGTGCCAAGACTTGGATATCTCGAGCCGGGATCTGACTGCGAAGGGCAGCAGAGGTGATCTGTTCGATCATCTTAGGGATGTGTTCGCTTCCAGCTTCGAAATAAGAGCGGTCGGCTTTTCGTTCTGTGAAATCTTGAGGAAGCTTGCCCTGGCGAATATCTCCTGCTAGTGAGACAATGGTCGAGTCCTCACTCTGTCGGAAAATATGTTCCAGTTTGGTCTGAGGGATGCTCGGAATCTGCAAGAGATCAGCCAAGACCTGACCAGGACTGACAGAAGGTAATTGATCGGCATCTCCCACAATCAAGAGTTTTGTATCGGTTGCGATATTGCTGAGCAATTGATTAGCCAGCCAGGTATCGACCATGGAGAATTCGTCCACAATGATAAAGTCTGCGTCCAGATAGTCCTCTAAGTGGCTGGTGTCATCATCCCCCGTCATCCCCAAATGGCGGTGGATGGTGGCGCTCGGAAGTCCTGTCAGCTCATTCATACGCCTAGCTGCCCGTCCTGTTGGAGCAGCCAAGAGGATCGGCAGGTCTTGTTTCTTCCGAAGATCCAGCTGGTGGAGTTGGGCATAGACGCTGATCATCCCATTGATAACGGTGGTCTTTCCTGTCCCCGGTCCCCCGGTGAGGATAAAGACCTTGTTTTGGATAGCTTGGTGAATCGCATCTTTTTGAATCGCATCGTAGCGAATCCCTAGATCTTTTTCAACCTCCTCAATCGCCTGGTTGATTTTCTCAGGGTCAAATGAAGTCGACTTTCCTTTTTCTAGGAGGCGACCGATATGACTGCGAATCCCTTCCTCCGCAAAGAAGAGGCTATTGTCAAAGATCTTGGTATCTATGTTTTGGATCTTGTCTTCCTCGATGAGGCGTCCTAATTCTTGGGCGACAGTGGAAGGGTCCAATTCTACTGGCCGAGCGGATTCTAACAGGTCAATGGTATAGCGCAGGAGGTCCTTGGCTTCGATATAGGTATTTCCAGTCTCGATAGAGTAGCTAAAAAGGCTGTGGATCAGGCCCGCGCGGAAACGCTCAGGGGCGTCACTTGCAATCCCCAATTCTTCGGCTAGTTGGTCCGCGATTTTAAAGCCCATGCCTTGGATATCTTCCACCAATCGGTAGGGCTGTTGCTCCACGATCTGGAGGGTTTCTTCTTTATAAAAATCTTGGATCTGAAAGGCCAATTTATTGGGAATGCCATAGTTGGCGAGTTGGGCGAGAATGCGCTCTGTTCCGTAATTCTGACGAAGTTTTTCCACAAAAGCTAGGCGGTTTTTCTTGGAGAGACCTGTGATTTCTTCTAATTTTTCAGGGGCCTCCAAAATTTTGTCAATGGTATTGTCCCCATAGAGGTCCACGATTTTTTGGGCTGTTTTGAGACCAATTCCTTTAAAGTGATCGCTGGAAAAATATTTCACCAAGCCCTTGCTAGAGGGTTTGGCACGTTCATAGCGACTGATTTTGAGCTGCTCTCCGTATTTAGGATGATGGACCAGCTCCCCCCAGAAGGTGTAGTCTTCGCCTTCCATGATATCTGCCATGGTGCCCGTCACAATAATCTCAAAATCATCAAAGTCTTCGGCATCGGTATCGCTGATATCGAGCAAGAGGATTCGAAAAAAACTGCTAGGATTTTCAAAAATAATGCGCTCAATAGTACCAGAAAAATAATATTCCATCATTTCTTTCCTTTTTATAAAGCGAGGCTGGGACATACTTGTCTCAGCCTCAGTCTGTTAATCTCTACTAATAAGTTTTGAAAGGGTAGATCGGCCATAGTCTAAAGACGGCTTGTCCTTTGATTTGTTCTTTCTTGAAAGCTCCGACCTGACGGCTATCTTTTGAAACGATCCGGTCATCTCCAAGTAGGAGGTATTCATCGTCGAGCAACTTCAAGGTAAATTTAGGATTGCCATCCTTATCTACTGTAAAAGCTTGAGCTGTATTGGCCAATTGACGGAAGAGTTCTCCGTTTTCTTCAAAGCCTTTTCCAGTGTAAGTCGATTGCAATTTATCTTTTTTGAAACGAGCGATGTAGTCTTTCAAATAGGGCTCATTGGTCTTTTTCCCATTGATGTAGAGGGTATCGTTGTCGTACTGGATGGTATCTCCAGGAAGACCGATGACCCGTTTGACGATGTCCTTGGTCTTGCCGTCGTCGTCTTTTTCATTGGCAACGACAATGTCGAAACGATCAATTGAGAGGTGGTTGACCACAAGGAGATACTCGCTATCTGCTAGGGTTGGATCCATCGAATGGCCGTCCACCTTGACCGGAGCCCAGAGGTAGATGCGAGAGGCGATAATGAGACCAACAATAATACTGAAGAGGCCCCATTCTTTAAGGAATCTCACCACTGGTGAGCTAGATGACTGTTTTGAACTTCTTTTTGACATAACTTATCTTTCTAGTAATTTCTTTGCTTTTTCTGTGTTTTTAAAATGGAGTTTGGCACAATAATCCAGAGCCTTCATCCCGTAGGTCTGAAGCAATTTAGCAGCGACTTGGTCTGACTTCGCTCCTGCTCCACTAGGGAGATTAAAGCCCAGTTCCTTGCCCAGATCTTCCAGATTTTGAAGGAAGAGATTGCGGGCGATGATGGAACTAACTGCAACCGCTAAATATTTACCTTCTGCTTTTTCTTCCAACTCAATGGCTTGGGTGACCTGATTTTTTTCAGCTTTCACGTATTTTTGGTAGTTTTTAGCCGTCGTAAAGGCATCGATCACAATTCGCTCTGCTTGGACTCCTTTATTTAATAGAAGATAGATGGCCTGATTGTGCAGGGCCACTTTGACCGAAACAGCATTGTAGCCAGAAGCAATGACTTCATTGTACTTCTTTGGAGATAATAAGAGTGCTTGGTGCTGGATGTTTTCCTCAAGGAGAGGAGCCAATTGCTGAATTTTTCGATCATCCAAGGTCTTTGAATCCCCAACACCGAGCTTTTTGAGCCAGTCGTGCTGGTCAGGTGTGACAAAGGATGCAACGACGGTGAGTCCACCAAAATAAGAGCCGTTTCCGACCTCGTCAGTTCCGATCATGGCGAGGTCTTGTCGTGCAGATGAAGTGCTAGAACCTTTAGGGTTCCCAGCATCTTGCCCGAAAAAGGCCAGGTAAGGAGTCAGGTCATTGCCCTGAAGCAAGACTTTTCCAGACTTGTAGATCGAAACGGTCGCTCCCTCTAGTCGAAAGAAATAATCCATATGAGGGTTCTTGCTTTGAGAGAGAGAACGGCGATAGGTATGGACAAAATCAAGGATTTGCTCCTGTGTTGGAGTGAGTGTCATACTTTCCATAACCACTATTGTACCACAAATTCAGGGAGAGAGGGAGCAAAAAGAAAGAAAGAATCCACTGGAAAATCCCTGTGAAGAGGGGCTTTGCTACTGACAAAGCTAGCCTTTTTTGGTATAATACCGTGAGGTGATTTTTATGGCGAGCTTAAATAGATATAAATTTACATTTGGAAACAAAGCGCTCACTTTAACAACCAACCATGATAATTTGTTTATGGAAGAAGTCGAACGTGTTGCGAAAGAAAAATACCAAGCAATTAAGGAACAAATGCCAGAGGCAGATGATGAAACCATCGCGATCTTATTGGCAGTAAATAGTTTGTCCATGCAACTGAATCGCGAGATTGAGTTTGATGACAAAGAAAAAGAATTAGATGCTTTTCGTCGCAAGGCTTTAGACGACTTAAAGGATAAATCATCCAAATAAGAGGAGATACATGTTAACTTTCTTAATCTTATTGATTTTGGCATGGAGCTTTTATATTGGCTATGCAAGAGGGATTATCCTCCAGTCCTATTACTTTCTAGTGACCTTAGTGGCCCTCTTGATTGCAGGTGGCAGCTATAAGGGACTGGCCAAGGTGTTGTCTCTATGGGTTCCTTTTTCGAGTCCCACCCAGCAATCGGTGAATTATTTTTATGCCAACCGCTACCTATTTCAATTAGATGACATCTTTTATGCAGGATTAGCATATGTATTGATTTTTGCGATGGTCTACCTGATTGGTCGTGTGATTGGGATCTTTATGCACTTGGTACCTCAGCCAGAAAAATTGGAGGATCGCAAGTATCAAATTGGAGCGGGAGTGATCGCCGTCGTGATAACTCTCTTGGTCATCCAGATGGGCTTGACTGTCCTCTCAACAGTTCCCATGGCTTCCATCCAAAATAGACTCAATGCAAGTGGATTGATCCGCTTTATCATCCTTCATACCCCGATTAGTTCCAGTTTGTTCCACAACTTGTGGGTGACTGCGATTATCGGAGCTTAAGGAGCAAAAATGAAGAAAGGAGTGAGACAAGTCCGATTTAAAGAAGGACGCTCACTTTTTTTGTAGGAGAAACATGAATAAAAAAATCTTAGATATTCTGGAGTTTGACAAGGTCAAGCAACTCTTCGAACCCTATCTACAGACAGAACAAGGGGAGATGGAGCTAGCAGCCCTTACTCCAACTGATAAAAAAGAAAGCATCGAAGCGGCCTTTATGGAGCTAGAAGATATGGAGCAGATCCTCTTGGAAGAGCCTCGCTTTGCCGTGTCGACCATTCAAGATGTCCGTCCAGTCGCCAAGCGTTTGGAGATGAAGGCGGCCCTCAATATCGATGAATTACTAGCGTTAAAAGCTGTCCTTCGGGTGACACATGAGCTCAAGGATTTCTACGACAACTTGGAAAATGTCCGTCTGGAAAGGCTCAATCGCCTCTTTGACAACTTGGTGGATTTACCACGTCTACAAGGTGGGCTTCAAGCTATCAACGAAGGAGGCTTTGTCGAGTCTTTTGCCAGTGAAAAATTGGCCAAAATTCGTCGCCGAATCCAGGAAAATGAACACCAGGTCAGAGAGATTCTACAAGACCTGCTGAAAAGCAAGGCCGATATGTTGGCGGATGCTGTGATTGCTAGTCGGAATGGCCGCAATGTTCTACCAGTAAAAAACACCTATCGCAACCGGATTGCAGGGGTGGTCCACGATATCTCAGCCAGTGGGAATACCGTTTATATCGAGCCTCGAGCAGTCGTCAATCTCAATGAAGAAATTGCCAACCATCGAGCCGATGAACGCTATGAAATCATTCAGATTCTGGAGGAATTATCTGACACCCTGCGCCCTCATGCAGCAGAGATTGCAAATAACGCTTGGATTATCGGTCACTTGGACTTGATCAAGGCCAAGTATCGGTTTATGCGCGATTGTAAGGCAGTGGTACCAGAGGTTAGCAGCAATCGCTCTATTCAGCTCTTGCAACTACGTCATCCCTTGATTGAAAATGCTGTCGCGAATGACCTGCATTTTACCGAGGACCTGACAGAAATCGTGATTACCGGTCCCAATACAGGGGGGAAAACCATCATGCTAAAAACGCTGGGACTAGCGCAAATTATGGCCCAGTCTGGTCTTCCCATCCTAGCGGATCCAGGTAGTCGTGTGGGCATCTTCTCACAAGTCTTTGCAGATATTGGAGATGAACAATCGATCGAGCAGAGCTTGTCGACCTTCTCCAGTCATATGACCAATATCGTATCTATCTTGAATCAAGTGGATACCGCCTCCTTGATCCTTCTGGATGAGTTGGGGGCTGGAACCGATCCTCAAGAGGGGGCTAGCCTTGCTATTGCTATCCTAGAAGACCTGCGTTTACGTGGGATTAAGACCATGGCGACGACCCACTATCCAGAGCTCAAGGCCTACGGGATTGAGACTGCTGGGGTGCAAAATGCTAGTATGGAATTTGATACAGCGAGTCTGCGTCCGACCTATCGCTTCATGCAAGGAGTTCCTGGACGCTCCAATGCCTTTGAAATTGCCCGCCGTTTGGGCTTGTCTGAGACCATTATCCAGGATGCCATGAAGATGACCAATACGGATAATGATGTCAATCAGATTATTGAAAAACTGGAGGCGCAGACCTTAGAAAGTCGCAAGCGCTTGGATACCATTCAAGAGGTCGAGCAAGAAAATCTCAAATTCAATCGTGCTCTTCGAAAACTCTATAACGAATTGACCAGAGAGAGAGAAACAGAGCTCAATAAGGCGAGAGAAGAGGCCAAGGAAATTGTGGACATGGCCCTCTCAGAGAGTGACCGTATCCTTCAAGGCCTTCACGCCAAATCCCAGTTGAAACCACATGAGATCATTGAAGCCAAGGCTCAGTTGAAAAAACTCGCTCCTGAAACCGTCGACCTTTCTAAAAACAAGGTCTTGAAAAAAGCCAAAAAGGCGCGTACTCCTAAGGTGGGAGACGAAATCTTGGTTATCAGCTATGGCCAACGCGGAACCCTGGTCAAGCAACTCAAAGATGGTCGCTGGGAGGCGCAAGTTGGCTTGATCAAGATGACCTTGGAAGAAAAAGAATTCAACCTTATCAAGGCTGAAAAAGAAGCAACTCAACCTAAGAAACGCCAGGTGAATGTCGTCAAACGCTCCAACACGAGTGGGCCGAGAGCACGTCTGGATCTCCGTGGAAAACGCTATGAAGAGGCCATGCAAGAGCTAGATGGCTTTATCGATCAGGCCCTGCTCAACAACATGGCCCAAGTCGATATCATCCACGGGATTGGAACGGGAGTTATCCGTGAAGGGGTGACCAAGTATCTCCGCCACAACAAACACGTCAAAAGTTTTGAATATGCCCCCCAAAATGCAGGTGGTAGTGGCGCAACCATTGTTACGTTTAAAGGATAAGTTAAGCCCTAGTTGTTCATCAGCTAGGGTTTTTAAAATTTTATAAAATGAAAATGATTGAAAGTTGTTGAAAAGGATTCGCTTTTGAATCTGATTTTCAGTAGGTCCTCCCTTTTAAAAGTGCTATAATAGAGGCAATGAATGATTTGGGAGGATACGCATGCGTAAACGTGAAAGTGCTGATTCGTGTACAACGATTCTAGTCGGAAAAAATGCTAGCTATGATGGTTCGACCATTGTAGCACGAACAGAGGATTCTCAAAATGGCGTTTTTACGCCCAAGAAATTGATCGTGGTCAAACCGGAAGATCAACCGCGTCATTACAAGTCAGTATTATCAACTTTTGAAATCGACTTGCCAGATAATCCAGTTCGCTATACAGCGGTTCCAGATGCGATTCCTAAAGACGGGATCTGGGGAGAAGCTGGGATCAATGTCTATAATGTAGCCATGAGTGAGACAGAGACCATTACGACCAATAGCCGTGTGCTAGGGGCAGATCCCCTTGTAGAGAGTGGCATCGGTGAGGAAGACATGCTGACCTTGGTCTTGCCTTATGTCAAGACCGCCCGCGAAGGGGTCTTGCGTCTCGGAAAGATTTTGGAAGAGTATGGAACTTATGAGTCTAACGGGATTGCGATTTCAGATGTGAATGAAATCTGGTGGTTGGAGACCATCGGAGGTCACCACTGGATGGCGCGCCGTGTTCCAGATGATGCCTATGTGACCAACCCCAACCAACTGGGAAGTGATTATTTTGAATTTGGTAATCCCGATGAGTTTCTTTGTGACCCGGATCTTGAACATTTTGTCACAGAGCACCATTTGATTCTGGATCAAGAAGGGAAAGGTTTTAATCCACGCTATGCCTTTGGTAGCCAAAAAGACAAGGACCGTCACTACAATACACCGCGGGCTTGGGCCATCCAGCGTTTCCTCAATCCTGAAATCGAGCAGGATCCACGGAGTTTTGAGATTCCTTGGTGTCAAAAACCTTATCGCAAGGTGACGATTGAAGATGTCAAATATGTCTTGAGCAACCACTACCAAGACACCATCTACGATCCTTATGGTCCTGAAGGAGATCACGTGAGTCAGCGGACCTTCCGGACGATCGGGATCAACCGGACCAGCCAGACAGCGATTCTGCAATTGCGCCCCAATAAACCACAAGAAACGACAGGTATCCAATGGATTTCTTATGGCTCCATGCCTTACAATACAGCCGTTCCTTTCTTTACCCAAGTGGATACAACGCCAGACTACTTTGCCAATACGACGGCTAAGGTAACAACGGATTCCTTCTACTGGGCCAACCGGATTATTGCAGGACTAGCAGATCCTCACTATGCTCACCATGTTGGTGATTTGGACGATTACCAAGAAACGACAATGGCCTGGGGACATGCGCGCATCAATAAAGTCGATCGTGCACTTGCAGCAGGTGAAACCGTTGATTTTGAAGCGGAAAACCAAGCTATGAGTGATCAAATCCAGGAAGCGACAGATCAACTCTTGGACAAGATTTTGCTCGATGCTAGCAACCTCATGACCAATCACTTCTCCTTGAGTGATTAAAAACCGTATATTTTCAGGTGATTTGCAATATATTTACAGAAATAATTGACAAACTTTTGAAAATCAATTAAAATAGAGAAAATTACATACGACCGAATGAAGTTTGCAGGAGCGCGAGTGACTGTGAATGGACGGAACTCTGGAGAGACCAGAAATGGCACCGAAGGGGCAAGGTAGAGGATGATGCATCTACTCAAACTCTCAGGTAAAAGGACAGAGCGAAAAATAGGGGAAGACCCCTATTTTAAGCAGGACCAGAGTACATGTTTGACATGTGCTCTTTCTTTTTCTCTTTTCTGTCGAGCGGTCGATGAAAAAGGAGACAGAAAATGGATCATGTATTGCAGTTTTTTCAACAACTCGATAATCTAGTGTGGGGCGCCCCCTTATTGGAGCTCTTAGTAGGAACAGGGATCTACCTGACCCTTCGCTTGGGTTTGCTTCAGATACGCTACCTTCCAAAAGCTTTTCGCTTGATCTTTACAGAAGATGAGGGACACGGGGATATCTCAAGCTTCGGAGCCCTAGCGACAGCTCTAGCGGCTACTGTAGGGACGGGGAATATTGTAGGGGTGGCTACAGCGATTCAGACAGGTGGCCCAGGTGCCCTCTTTTGGATGTGGATGGTTGCCTTCTTTGGAATGGCGACCAAGTATGCAGAAGGGCTCTTAGCCATTCGTTATCGGACCAAGGATGACAACGGTCATATCTCAGGTGGTCCGATGTACTACATTCTTCACGGGATGGGAGAGAAGTGGCGACCACTGGCTATTTTCTTTGCGGTTGCAGGAGTGCTGGTGGCCCTCTTTGGGATCGGAACCATGACCCAGGTTAATTCCATTACGGGATCCCTTCAAGCAAGTTTTGGAACAGCTCCAGAAGTGGCTAGTGTAGTGATTGCGCTAGTGGTTTCGACCATCATCTTTGGTGGGATTCACTGGATTTCCAAAGTCTCTGAAAAAGTGGTTCCTTTTACGGCGGCTGCCTATATCTTTGCGACTGTCACGATCATTGCCTTGCATCTGGACCAATTGCTTCCAGCCTTGAAATCGGTCTTTTCGGGTGCTTTCACAGGGACTGCAGCCATGGGAGGTTTCGCAGGAGCAACGGTCAAAATGGCTATCCAAAAAGGGGTGGCGCGTGGAGTTTTCTCCAATGAATCGGGTCTCGGATCTGCACCCATTGCAGCAGCAGCGGCGAAGACCAATGAGCCAGTCGAGCAGGGCTTGATCTCCATGACAGGAACCTTTATTGATACCATTATCATCTGTAGTTTGACAGGACTTTCGCTCTTGGTTTCAGGTGAGTGGATGGCTAAGGGCAGCACTAGTACCCTGACTCAGGATACGTTTACAGGCGTCTTTGGCCCAGTCGGAGGCATCATTCTAACGCTATGCTTGGTGCTTTTTGCGACCACGACTATTCTTGGCTGGTCTTATTACGGAGAGCGGTGTTTTGAATTCCTATTTGGTGTTAAACATATCAACCTCTATCGGACCTTCTTTGTCTTTATGGTTGGACTGGGAGGCTTCCTTAAGCTGGACCTGGTCTGGGTGATCGCGGATATTGTGAATGGGCTAATGGCTTTGCCTAACCTGATTGCCCTTTTAGCTCTCTCCCCTGTCATCATCAAAGAAAGCAAACAATACTTTAAGAAATAAGAAAACCCAGATCGCGTGGTCTGGGTTTTCTTGTCTATTTGAGATAGGCTCATTTAATAGCGTTTTTCTTTTGGCCAGCTACTCATTTCAGCGATGGCAGTGAAGAGCACATCTGTCGAAGAGTTGAGGGCTGTTTCGCATGAGTCTTGGATGACCCCGATGATAAAGCCGACGCTGACGACTTGCATGGCCAAATCATTGGTGATACCAAAGAGGCTACAAGCAACAGGGATGAGAAGGAGAGAACCTCCTGCAACTCCAGATGCTCCACAAGCAGAGATAGCCGCTACGACACTCAGGATGAGCGCCGTTCCAAAGTCAACTTGAATGTGCAAAGTATTGGCAGCAGCTAGCGTCAAAATATTGATCGTCACGGCTGCGCCTGCCATGTTTACAGTTGAACCAAGTGGAATGGAGACAGAATAGGTGTCTGGATTCAGCCCCAACTCTTCACAGAGACGCATATTGACAGGGATATTGGCTGCAGAACTTCTGGTGAAGAAGGCTGTTACCCCACTGACACGGAGGCATTTAAAAACAAGGGGATAAGGGTTCTTGCGAATCATGAAAAAGACGATCAATGGATTGATGACCAGGGCTACAAATGCCATGGTACCAACCAAAACAAGTAAGAGAATCCCGTAGTTACTAAGGGCACTGAGTCCTTGGCCAGCGATGGTCGTGAAGACCAAGCCTAAAATCCCAAATGGAGCTAGGTTGATAATCCACTCGACAATTTTTGAAGTGATGTCTGCTAGGGTTTGCAGGAGGTCTTTACTATGTTCGCTCGCCTCTCTCATGGCAATTCCAAAGACGGTTGCCCAAGAAAGGATCCCAATGTAGTTGGCTTGCTGCAAGGCGTTGACCGGGTTGTCGACGATCTTGAGCAAGAGGTTACTAATCACTTCGCCAATCCCGTTTGGAGAGGATCCTTCAGCGGCCTTTCCAGTCAGGGTAATGGTGATCGGGAAGATGTAATTGACCAAAACAGCGACGAAGGCAGCAGCAAAGGTTCCTAGGAGATAGAGGACGATAACCTTTTTCATATTGGTCTCTGTCCCTTTTTGGTGTTGGGAGAGGGCATTTGCGACGAGCGCAAAGACTAGAAGGGGTGCGATCGCACGGAGCCCCCCAACAAAGAACTCTCCTAAGAGTCCAATACCAGTTGCTTTCGGGAAGATAAGTGCTAGGATGACTCCAAGTACAATCCCGATTGCGATTCTTTTCATAAGGTTGGTTTTATTCCAAGTGGTAATCAATCGATGAATCATGTAAGACCTCCTTAAAAAATAATTAAGGAATATTATACGATAGTTAGGGGGGAAAAGCAATGAAATTTTTAAAAAATAGCCTTATTTCCGAATATTTGATATAATCATACTATTCTTTGTTAGAAAGGCCCGAATAAATGAGTCAAGCTTTCCAACGTTATTTCAGTAAAATAGACTGGACGAAGATTTTTGATGATCTGATGTCAAAATGTATCTCTCTGATTTTTGTCTTTCTTTTGTTTTTTATCGCTAAAAAGGTCATCCATAGCCTGGTCAAGCGGATATTAACCCCTTCTTTTAAGTATACGGTGCAGGATGAAGCCCGTAAAAATACGATTCTCCGTTTGGTTGAGAGCCTCTTAAACTATTGTTTGTATTTCATCTTGATCTACTGGATTTTGTCGATTCTGGGCCTTCCAGTCTCTAGTCTCTTGGCTGGTGCTGGTATTGCTGGGGTGGCGATTGGGATGGGAGCCCAGGGCTTTCTTTCCGATTTGGTCAATGGTTTCTTCATCCTTTTAGAACGCCAGCTGGATGTGGGAGACAATGTTCGTCTCACGAATGGGTCTATCAATATTGCCGGCATCGTCAGTAGTGTCGGGATTCGCACGACCCAGGTGCGGGACTTTGATGGGACTCTCCACTTTGTTCCGAATCGCAATATCACCGTCGTCAGCAATCTCTCACGCGGCGATATGCGCGTGTTGATCGATATTCCGCTAGATGCAAATACCGATCTCGACAAGATCTATCAGGTGATTGCTCAGGTTAATCAGTCTGAACAAGATAAACACCCAGAGGTGTTGACAGGTCCTACGATTTTAGGCCCACAGATTGAAAAAAATGGCCGTTATTCCTTCCGCATCGCGATGACTGCGCAAAATGGAACCCAGACGACTGTCTATCATACCTACTATAAACTCTACCATGATGCCTTGATGGAAGCAGGGATTAGCCTACCGACAGGAAAGAACGGGATCATGTAATAAGAGAAGCTCAGAAATTAGAATGTAGACAAGGTCCTCTTAGAAACTTTCCTTAGGTGAGAACGGACGTCAGCGAACTTCGATGAAGTTCCATGACTTAGTTTTGAGCCTAAGGTCTCAAAACTCCCGAGTGCCTGAAACGAAGTCGTTTCAGGCACTTTTCTCACAGCGGAAAGTTTAAGTAGACGATTGATAATTCTATCGAATAAATTAATTTATGAACCAATTTTTTATATTTTTTAACACAAAAAAGAGGCTGGGGCAAAAGTCCTAGCCTCTCAATTGTTTTTGGACTGTCGAGCAAGACGCAGTGGTTTAGTGGGATATACTACGCTGATTTCATCAGCTTTTACAGCCTTACTCAACTGTGCGGAGGTGGGACAACGAAATCGAATACTAACGAATTACCGATTTCTGTCCCACTCTCTTTTTTGGTCTATTTTAAGTGGCAGTATTTGAAATCCAGCTTTTTAATCTGGTCCCAATTTTTTCGAGCCTCTGGTGGCAAGACGATGAGTTGCTTGCGTAGCATAGTCGTGATTTCAAGATTTAAGGATTCGATCGGGAGGGCAATGGCTACGGAACTTTTTGCCCTTTGGATCTTGTCCATGCAATATTCAATATGATGACAAGCTGCGCCGGTCTGTGATTGACGGCTAGCTGCGATTTCTTGTCGCATATTGGAGAGTAATTGGACCAATTCAGACTTAAGGAATTCGATCGTATCTGATTTTTCTTGAGCTAAAAGAAACATAAGCACACCTCCTTTTGCTATAGTTTAATACTAATTTATTAAAAATGCAAGGGGGTAAAGTAAAAAAAATAAAATTTTTTTAGAAAAAGATACAGAAAAAGAGAGGGCTCAAATCTTCCCACTAGAAACAGTCGAGTCCCTTATCTAAAAAATGGCTTTCCTCACTTGGGGCGGGGTGTCTTGACAGAGGTCTGTAGCTACAAAAAAACTCCTGAAACATACTGGTTTCAGGAGTTGAGAGGCTTTGACCCGAAGGTCTCAAAGAAAAATATCGATTGATTATACAAGACCTTGTGCAATCATCGCATTTGCGACATTTTCAAAGGCAGCAATGTTGGCACCTGCAAGGTAATCTTTACCAAGACCGTAAGTTTCTGCAGTTGTTTTAGCAGTGTTGAAGATGTTGGTCATGATGTCTTTCAAACGTCCGTCCACTTCTTCGCGTGTCCATGAAAGACGTTGGCTGTTTTGGCTCATTTCAAGAGCAGATACAGCAACCCCACCAGCATTAGCTGCTTTAGCAGGTCCGTAAAGAATACCATTTTCTTTGTATACGTTGATGGCATCGATGTTACTTGGCATGTTTGCTCCTTCAGAGACAACTTTCACACCTTGAGCGACCAAACGTTTTGCAGCATCGCCATCGATTTCATTTTGAGTTGCACATGGAAGAGCGATGTCATAGTTACCAGCATAAGTCCATACAGAACCTTCGTAGTAAGTAGCAGTTGGTTTTTCAGCAGCGTATTCAGTCAAACGTGCACGACGTTTTTCTTTGACGTCTGTAAGAAGGTCGAAGTCAATACCGTTTTCGTCGATCACGTAACCGTTTGAGTCAGATACAGAGATAACAGTTGCACCAAGTTCAGTTGCTTTTTGAAGAGCGTATTGAGCAACGTTACCAGAACCTGAGATCACGACTTTCTTACCAGCAAAGCTGTCGCCGTTGGCTTTGAGCATTTCTTCAGTGTAGTAAACCAAACCATAACCAGTTGCTTCTGGACGGATCAAGCTACCACCGAAACCAAGAGGTTTACCAGTCAAGACACCAGCATCAAATTGGCGAAGGCGTTTGTATTGACCGTAAAGGTATCCGATTTCACGTCCACCAACCCCGATATCACCAGCTGGGACGTCAAGAGAAGGACCGATGTGTTTTTGCAATTCAGTCATGAAGCTTTGGCAGAAACGCATCACTTCAGCGTCTGTTTTTCCTTTAGGATCAAAGTCAGATCCACCTTTACCACCACCGATAGGAAGACCAGTCAAGACGTTTTTGAAGATTTGTTCAAATCCGAGGAATTTCAAGATCCCTTGGTTAACTGTTGGGTGGAAACGAAGTCCGCCTTTGTAAGGACCTACAGCAGAGTTGAATTGAACACGGTAACCACGGTTTACTTGGATGTTTCCTTCACGGTCAACCCAAGGAACACGGAAAGAAATTACGCGTTCAGGTTCTGTAATACGAGCCAAGATGTTTTCTTCGATGTATTCAGGATGTTTTTCAAAAACAGGTTCCAAAGTGCTGAGGAACTCTTCAACAGCTTGAAGGAATTCAGCTTCATGGCCGTTACGAGCTTTTACAGTTTCGAAAGTGCTTTGGATATATTCTTTAGCAGTTGTCATGTTAATTCTCCTTTGTGAATGAAACGAAAACCAGCAAACCCGCTAGGGGAGTGGTTTTGAGACGGTTGACAAACAATGTCATGTTTTATTACATGGATCATTATAGCAGACTTTTTTTGGCTTGTAAAGAAAAAAGTTGAATTTTCTGAAAATTTTATCGTGACTAGGAAAGTCCGAATGTTTGGAAGAATTTTTATCTTTGATTGTCCGGAAGCTTCCAAGTGATGGTATAATGAAAGAAGAAAATAGAGAGCATCCCGAACGATTCTGTTGGTGGTGTTTCAAAAAAGGAGTACAAGATGGTATCGACAAAGACGCAAATTGCTGGTTTTGAATTTGACAACTGCTTGATGAATGCGGCAGGTGTAGCCTGTATGACCACTGAGGAATTAGAAGAAGTGAAGAACTCAGCTGCGGGGACGTTTGTGACCAAGACAGCAACCTTAGAATTCCGTGCTGGTAATCCAGAGCCACGCTACCAAGATGTGCCGCTTGGTTCGATCAATTCGATGGGGCTACCTAACCAAGGGTTGGACTATTATTTGAATTACTTATTGGAGTTGCAAGAAACGGATCCAGATCGGACCTTCTTCTTATCTCTCGTCGGCATGTCTCCTGAAGAAACTCATACCATCTTGAAAAAGGTGCAAGACAGTGATTTTAAAGGCTTGACAGAGTTGAACTTATCCTGTCCCAATGTCCCTGGGAAACCTCAGATTGCCTATGATTTTGATACGACAGATCGGATCTTGTCTGAGGTCTTTGCCTATTTCACAAAACCTCTAGGGATCAAGTTGCCACCTTATTTTGATATCGTTCATTTTGATCAAGCAGCAGCGATCTTTAACAAATACCCGCTCAAGTTTGTCAATTGCGTCAATTCGATCGGAAATGGCCTCTACATTGAGGATGAATCCGTGGTGATTCGTCCTAAGAACGGCTTTGGTGGGATTGGTGGAGAATACATCAAACCAACGGCTCTCGCCAATGTCCATGCTTTTTACCAACGTCTGAATCCAGAAATTCAGATTGTGGGGACTGGGGGCGTCTTGACTGGTCGCGATGCCTTTGAACATATCCTTTGTGGGGCTAGTATGGTGCAAATCGGAACGACGCTGCATAAAGAAGGAGTAGGAGCGTTTGAACGCATCACTGCGGAGCTCAAAGCCATCATGGAAGAAAAAGGCTACCAAAGTCTAGAAGACTTCCGTGGGAAATTGCACTACATTGACTAATCTTTCGAAAAGAACTTCCTCAAGTGGAAACTTGGGGAAGTTTTTTATGGTTTCTTGTCAAGAGAGAACATTCTGTTCCTAGTTTTAGGAATTTTCCATTTTTATAGAGAGAAAAAGGTGTACAATGGAGGTGAAAAGGAAGGTGATTTCTATGGAAGAAAGGGATGTGATTCAAGAGGCAAGAACGACGATCACCCTTCTTCAAACAGCCTTTTCTAAGGGATTCACCCCCAGTTTAGATGCCCTTCGATTTCGAGAAAATCTAGATCAGATGTTGAAAGGTTTACGAAAGGATAGGCGGGTAGACAATCGTCTGTTGATTGAGTTAGAAAAGTTTTATCAGACCGCCAGTCTATTGATTGGTCTGGGTGGGCTAGCTTTGAACGAAGAGGCCTTTCAAGCTTGGCGAGCTTATGATCACTGGCATTACGAGGTTGTGAAGCCTCAGTTACAGGTCTATGGACCGACGGTGGTGTTGTAGTTGATGTGCCTTGAGTTTGTCTACAGATATTCAGAGGAGGTGTTGGTCATGGTAGTCCTTCATGTTTTTCTACATCAGTTAACCCTATCGTTTTGGAACTTCTATTACTCGCTCTTTTTCTTATTTGAAAAATAAGAAGGATTGAATCCATTTTACATACAGTAGAAGGGATTTTTGATGCAGAATCCTTGAAAATCTGAGGCTCTTGGATTATGATGGAGCTAATAGATGTCAAGCGTTCCTTGTGGGGAATGCAGGAAGCGAGGAAGAAAGATGGCAGAGATTTATCTAGCAGGTGGCTGTTTTTGGGGCTTAGAGGAGTATTTTTCACGGATCCCCGGTGTAGAACAGACGACGGTGGGCTATGCCAATGGCCAGGTAGAGACGACCAATTACCAACTGATCAAGGAAACGGATCATGCAGAGACTGTACAAGTTATCTACGATCCAGACAAGATCACTCTACGAGCGATTCTGCTCTACTATTTCCGGGTGATCGATCCCTTGTCCGTTAACAAACAGGGAAATGATCGAGGCCGCCAATATCGGACGGGTGTTTATTATACAGACGAAGCAGACCGTGAAGTGATCGCCCAAGTGTTTGCGGAAGAAGAGAAGCAATTGGGCCACAAAATCGCGGTTGAGTTGGAACCCTTGCGCCACTATATCTTGGCTGAAGACTACCACCAAGACTACCTCAAGAAGAATCCTGGAGGCTATTGCCATATCGATGTGACGGATGCTGAGCAGCCCTTGATTGATCCAGCAGCTTATCAGAAGCCAGATCAAGAAATCCTAAAGGCGAAACTGACAGCAGAGCAGTACCAAGTCACTCAAGAAAGCGCGACGGAACGTCCTTTCCACAATGCCTATGATCAGACCTTTGAAGAGGGGATCTATGTGGATATTACGACTGGGGAACCTCTCTTTTTTGCCAAGGATAAGTTTGCGTCTGGCTGTGGATGGCCAAGTTTCTCCCGTCCCATTGCCAAAGATGTTGTCCACTATTACCAAGATCATAGTCACGGAATGGAACGGATCGAAGTTCGTTCCCGCTCAGGCAATGCCCATTTAGGCCATGTCTTCACCGATGGACCAAAAGACCAGGGTGGCCTTCGCTATTGTATCAATTCGGCCTCGTTGCGCTTTATTCCAAAAGAGAGAATGGAGCAAGAAGGCTATGGTTATTTGTTAAAAGCTTTGATATAATAGAAAAAGCATCTTAAAAACTTTCCTTAGGTGAGTACGGACGTCAGCGAACTTCATAGAAGTTCCATGACTAAATTAAGATACAAAGGGCGTCTGCGGATAAAGTCAAAATAGGAAGTTTGACGCAGAATCTTTCGATTCTAGGAAAACTTATCTTTTTGACACAATCCGCAGCCTGTGTTCAATTCGTTTTGAACCCCTTCGCTTTTCAATTTTTAGGCTCAGGCTAAAACAGTTCCCCGAACTGTTTTACTTTCAAAACTCCCGTGTGCCTGAAACAATTATGTTTTAGGCACTTTTCTCACAGCGGAAAGTTTCAGTAGATGCTTGCATCAGTTGAAAATCGTGATGATGTTTTCTGCTTTGAAGAAACCATTCTTTTAATATCAAATCATTTAGAAGTTCTGTTTTGCAGAACTTTTTTTCTCCTCTGGAAATTTGTGATACAATGAAGAGAAAGTATTTCAATGACAGCTCAATCTGTTGAGGTAGGAAGAAGAGGTAGGAATGTTAGAGAAGTGGGAGAATGTGAAAGGGACCATCAAAACGATGGGAAAAGAGCTATCGGCGGCCTTTGATTGGGTTTTTGATCGTCTCTTTTCAAGGATTCAGCTGACCAATGAGCAGTTTGTCTATGTGCTCTTGTCTGTCGTTTTTATCGTGGCCAATGCCATTTTGTGGGTGCAAAAGTTCCAAGGTTTTCCGATCACCGCAACGGAACGGCCAGAGGTTGTGTACAAGGCCAAAACACCGGCTGATCAGATTCCTCATACAGCGCGGATCATGGCGAATGGAGACCAGCTCTATCATGATCTGGTCTATATGAGTGCACAAAAGGAAGACGGAAGCTATGATTTTCATGAAAATTATGAGTATGTCAAACCCTGGCTACAAAAAGCAGATCTGGCCTTGGGTGATTTTGAGGGAACCATTAACCCGGATTACTATTTGTCGGGTTATCCTCTCTTTAATGCGCCGAGCGAAGTCGTACCAGCCATCAAGGATGCTGGTTATGATGTCATGGATTTGGGACACAACCATATCTTAGATTCAGGCCTAGATGGGGTCTATTCGACAGCCAAGGCCTTTGAAGATGCAGGTATCACACCTGTCGGTGTCTACACGCATGAAAAGAGAGGGCAAGCTCCCTTGGTGATCAAGGAAGTGAATGGCATCAAGATTGCTATTTTAGCCTATGCTTACGGCTTTAATGGGATGGAAACGACCCTCACTCCAGAGGAGCAAGCAGATGTCTTGTCTGATTTGGATGAAGAGCGGATGAAGGCGGAGATCCAAAAGGCAGAGCAAGAGGCTGATATCACCATTGTCATGCCCCAGATGGGAATCGAGTACCAGTTGGAGCCGACAGAAGAGCAAAAAGAGCTCTATCATAAGATGATTTCATGGGGAGCTGATATTGTCTTTGGCGGACATCCTCATGTTGTAGAGCCTACTGAAGTGGTCAATAAAGATGGTCAAAACAAGCTCATCATCTACTCAATGGGGAATTTCCTTTCTAATCAGCGTCTGGAAACCATGGGGGACGTGGAGACGGCCCAGTGGACAGAGCGAGGAGTCTTGATGGATGTGACCATCGAAAAGGTCGGCCGCAAGACAAAGATTAAGACGGCTACTGCTCATCCAACCTGGGTTAGTCGAACTCCGAAGGGGACCTATTCTCCTGAAGGCTATGAGTTGTACAAGTACCAGACCTATATTTTGGAAGATTTTATCCAGGGTGGCAAATACCGCGACAAGCTGGATGAGGAGACCAAGGAGAGAGTGGACACGGCCTACCGAGAAATGAAGGAACATGTTCACTTGGACTGGCCTCAGAATGGAAAGGAATAGAGTATGGAAGGAAATGTAAACTGGCTCCCACTTTGGATCCTAGGATTGATGATGGTGATTTGGGCAACCAAATTTCTTACGGCTATCCGCCTCAAGCAAAAGCTGAAAAAAGCTTGGGATGGAGCGCCTTTCTTTCGTAAGAAAGACACGGAAGAAAGTTTGATAGCCAGTCTGGCTTATCCAGCTAAGGGAAAGACGATCGATAGCCAAGTGGATGATCAGACCTGGCATGATTTGGCTTTGGACGCAGTCTTTGATCAGCTCAATTACACCCAATCGAGCCTTGGAGCAGAAGCTCTCTATCAAAAAATGCGCCTGCTGGAATTCCAGCCTCAGGATCAACTTCATGACTTAGAAGCCTTCTTTGAAGAGCATCCCGATTTGCGGCTCAAGGTTCAGGTCATTTTCAACCAACTGGGCAAGAAGAACCACAATATGGCGCGTAGCATTGTCGCAAAACCTGGCAAGCATTATGCAGGTTTGCCCCTCTATATAGCCTTGGCCTGTCTTCCAATCCTCTGTCTCTTTGCCATCCCCTTTGAGCCGGTTGGGGCGATTACCCTCTTGGTGATCAGTGTGGTCTTTAATATCGTCTTTTCAAGTTTGCGCAATTGGTCCAATAAAATCCGTCTGGACAATGTTAGCTACCTGGTCCGCATCTTTGCTTCGGCAGAACGCTTGAGCCATCTAGTTTTACCACAACAAGAAGAACTCAAGCAAGCGGTCAAAGCTTTTAAGAAAACGCGGATCCTTGCCAGTGTCTTGCAGAGTCCAACGGGGACTTCTGAGATGGAAATTGTTCTCCTCTACCTCAATGACCTCTTTTTACTCCCGCAGATCGCTCAGGTTTATATTTACAATCAGGTGAAGGCTTATCAAAAAGAGGCCCAGAAACTTCTGGATCTGCTAGGGGAGATGGAAGTCGCTATAAGTCTCTTGCGCCATAAGCGGGATCTAGAAGTGGTCTGTCAGCCAGTTTTTACAGAGACGGGTGGGATTGAAGGTGAGACGCTCTATCATCCCTTGCTGTCCAATCCGATTGCAAATGATGTGCATTTTCAAAAAAATATGGTCATCAGTGGGGACAATGCGTCTGGGAAATCGACCTATTTGAAGACCGTCGCTATCAATGCTATTCTGGCTCAAGGGCTGGGCTTTGCCTATGGAGAAAGCTTGGCCCTGCCTTACGGTCATGTCCTAACGGCTATGGATGTAAGCGATGATATTGAAGTTGGAGATAGCTACTTTATCATGGAGAGCAAAGCTATTTTGCGTATGATTCAGCATCTGAAAAAGCCTGGTTTTCACTACTTCTTTATTGACGAGCTCTTTAAGGGGACCAATACCATCGAGCGGATCGGATCAGGCCTTGGAATTGTCCGCTGGTTGGCTGCCCAAAACTGTCTCTACATGATTTCCAGCCATGATATTGAGCTGGTCGCAGCCTCCGGTGAAGTCAATGATAATTACCATTTTGACAGTCGCTATGTGGATGGCAAGATCGTCTTTGACTACCAGATCAAGCCAGGGTCAGCGGTGACCAAAAATGCGGTCAATACTCTAGAAAGCTTGCATTATCCAGAGGAGATTACGCAAACAGCCAAGGACTTGATTGACCAGTATGAAGAGACGGGACACTGGTCTTTGAAAGAAATTGAAAAAGAATGAAAAACGAACGAAGGAGTTTGTAAATGATCGGTTTAGGGACCTTATACAATGCCTTAGGGGTCGTATTTGGTGGGCTTTTAGGACTGCTCATCGGTCAACGTTTGTCAGAAGATTTTCATGAGACCCTTCTGAAAGTGACAGGAGTTGCTGTATTTGTTTTGGGCATTGCGGGGACCTTGGAAAAGATGCTGGTGGTGCATGGAAGTCATGTAGAAAGTCACGGCAGTATGATGTTGATTCTGAGTCTAGTGATCGGGACCGTTATCGGGGAACTCTTGAAGATTGAGGAGGGCTTTGAGCGACTGGGAACCTGGCTGAAGGAAAAGACGGGTAACCAAGGCGATACCGGTTTTGTTGATGCCTTTATGACCACGGCCTTGACCATTTGTATCGGGGCTATGGCGGTAGTCGGAGCCGTCCAGGATGGCCTGACAGGCGACACCTCGACCTTGTTGGCCAAGGCTATTCTCGATATGGTTATCGTTCTGGTCTTGACCGTTTCAAAAGGAAAGGGCGCGATCTTTGCGGTGGTTCCACTCGTGGTACTTCAAGGTTTGATCACGCTGTTGGCCCATTTGATCGCACCGATCATGACTCCACAAGCCCTTTCGAATCTGTCCCTAGTTGGCTCCAGCCTCATTCTCTGTGTAGGGATCAATCTCATCTGGGGCAAACGAATCAAGGTCGCTAATCTCCTACCGGCAGTGCTGATTGCCATTATTTGGGCCTTTGTTGGGTGAAAAATAGAAGCTAAGCAGTAGCTTCAGATTTAAGACAAAGTCAACTTAAAAACTTTCCTTAGGTGAGTACGGACGTCA
>NZ_KV807492.1:0-623 GCF_001812015.1 Streptococcus sp. HMSC073D05 | reverse complement strand
GTCAGGTACTCTATCCAGTTGAGCTAAGGGTGCTTCTTTCAACCTTTGTCTATGCCGAGGACCGGAATCGAACCGGTACGATCGTTACCAATCGCAGGATTTTAAGTCCTGTGCGTCTGCCAGTTCCGCCACCCCGGCCTCCTCAAGCGAACGACGGGATTCGAACCCGCGACCCCCACCTTGGCAAGGTGGTGTTCTACCACTGAACTACGTTCGCATTGCTTTCTTTATATAAAAAAATGCCGGCTACATGACTTGAACACGCGACCCTCTGATTACAAATCAGATGCTCTACCAACTGAGCTAAGCCGGCTCATTATTATTCTCTTATGCGGGTTAAGGGACTTGAACCCCCACGCCGTAAAGCGCCAGATCCTAAATCTGGTGCGTCTGCCAATTCCGCCAAACCCGCAAAATATGACCCGTACTGGGCTCGAACCAGTGACCCATTGATTAAAAGTCAATTGCTCTACCAACTGAGCTAACGAGTCTTAAAATAATTTTCATTATCTTAACGGTCCCGACGGGAATCGAACCCGCGATCTTCGCCGTGACAGGGCGACGTGATAACCGCTACACTACGGGACCTATGGGAGTTAACGGGATCGAACCGCTGACCCTCT
>NZ_KV807491.1:0-222 GCF_001812015.1 Streptococcus sp. HMSC073D05 | reverse complement strand
ATACTAATAGCTCGAGGACTTATCCAAAGAGTCAAAAGATATTGACAACGTGAGTTTAACTTGTTAGAATATAGATATTCAATTTTGAATGTTTAATCATTCAGAGTTAAGTGACGATAGCCTAGGAGATACACCTGTACCCATGCCGAACACAGCAGTTAAGCCCTAGAACGCCGGAAGTAGTTGGGGGTTGCCCCCTGTGAGATAAGGTAGTCGCTTAGC
>NZ_KV807490.1:139560-160212 GCF_001812015.1 Streptococcus sp. HMSC073D05 | reverse complement strand
ATAGCAGTTTATAGCAGTTTATAGTGGTTTATAGTGGTCTATAGATTAATATTCTCATTCGACGTATAAAATAGCATTTTATTAAAGTCTATTAATCTATCTTAAATAACTCTTCTTTATGAAAAGGTCAATTATATCGGTAAAGTAAGGAGATCTCGTAGCTCCTCGCATGGTATAAGCTCAAAATCTTTTCTAATTGCTTGCCTGCTGATGGAAAAGGGGTTAAAACCATGAAAATTACACAACACACAAAAAAAGACGGAACAGCTGTTTAACGCTCTAGTATCTATTTTGGTATAGATTGCACTACAGGTAAAAAAGTTAAGACGACTATATCAGCAAGAATCCAAAAAGAGCAGTCTCTTTCTACGAAACCGCTCTTGAAAAAATAAAAAGTTCTTAAAAAAATCCACAAAATAAAAAGAGAGAGGCTTAAACTCCCTTTGTACCAACGTTTATAGACTCTTTTCGGTATAATTGACTATAGTATTCCAAAAATAACATGTCAACTATTTTTGACATATTTTTAAAATATTTCTTGCTAGAACAAAAAAAGCCCTCCAGCTACTAATAGTAACTGGAGAGATTTCCGGAATGAACCCCGCTCGATCTACTGTTTTAAGCGGTAGGTCTTGCGTGGTTTTTTCTTAGGTACCCGCTTGACACCCACTTCTTCCACGAATTCTCCGAATTTTACGAGGAAGTTATTGCTAACGATGGGGCGTCCAGGATTGATCAGATTAACCAACTCGGTTGCTTCATAAACGGTGAAAGGCTCCTCTAACAGATAGAGGAAGGTTGGATTCCAGTCCAGACGCCCCTGAATCCGCTTGATCGATTCTTGAATAATCTGGTAGTGGTCAAAGGCAAAATCAGAAGCAGCTAAGGGTTCTCCATCAAGCAAACACTGGGACTTTTTGAAATCGACATCGAGAAAAACGACTTCCTTGGCATCGTCACCTGCATGGGCTAAGTCTACTGCTTCTGCTGGCAGATAGACCAGATGGGCGATGGTAATGATCCAGCCTCTGGGGTCCCGCCCAGGGGTGGAAACTGTCAGGAGCTGCTCCACCTTATTCACTGGCAGATCGAGCCCAACTTCTTCTTTGACTTCTCGGATACAGGCATGAGTCGCATCTTCATCCTTGTTCACAAAGCCCCCCACCAAGGCGAGGCGGTGTTGATAAGGGTGGGCCTTGCGGCGAATAGCTAAGAGCTTGAGCTTGCCTTCAACAAAACAGTAAGCCACCATATCCGCTGTGACACTTGGAGTTTCATAAGTCGGCAGGTCTTGCTCCTTGTACCACTTGAGAAAGTCTGCTTCACTAGCGACCGTCTCAAAATACTCTTTCTCCGTCATTCCTGCTGGAATTGAGAGACTTGCCATCTAAGCCACCTCCTTCTTGAGGGCTTTGGTCCATTGGTACCAGCCCACTAAACTATTGAGCGTGTAAACCCAGTACATCCCTTGAATGTGAAGACTCTGATCCCACCAGAGATAGATACTAAAGACGTTGGTCGCAATCCAGAAGATCCATTGCTCCCGGTAAAGGCGGGTCATTAGGAGCTGGCCGACCCCATTGGTCGCATCGGTGATACTATCGCGGAAAGGGCGAGCGCTATGGATGCTCTGATACGCAAAGCCCATACCGATCCAAATCACAGCACACAAGGCCAAGTAGCGCATCCACTCAATTAAGTTCAATTTCTTGGCTTCAAAGTGAGATTCTTCAACCTTACCTTGATCATTGATCCGATTAGAGAGCCAAACATAAAGGCCGATCGGTTGCATGATGAAGAAATAAAGAGTTGTCAGAACTTCCCCGTAGAAGTTTTTATTGAGGGCTAAAACGAGGTAGATAGCGGAATTCACTGCTCCAAAGAGGTAGTTACTAGCACGCCCTTCGGCAACCAGGATGACACAGACAATGCCTGTCCAAGAAGCAAACAGTCCCAGCCAATCATGCTGTCCTGTCCGATTGGTCCATTCTAAGAAGAAGGGAACACTAGAAAGAAGGAGGAGATAAATCCATTGAAAGGCTGTGCGTCCTACAAAAAGGTCCTTCCATAGAAGTTTCATAATATTGACAAAGCCTTGCTTTTTCGCTTCTCGGTGAACATTTCTAAAGTCTTGGCTAAAAGTTGCGAATTTTTCAGATAGGTTTTTCATAAGCTGCTCCTTAGTCGGCTTGGTAAATGGCATCGATCACCTTCTTAGCTTCTTCGTAGTTGCCGAGGTAGTCTGATGCGAGGAAAGTGGTCGGAATGTTTCCTAGGTATTGCTGGCGCAATTGGTCCAGGTAATTTGAAAAGCTGGTGCGGATCTCTTCGTCAGCCATGGTCATGTCTCGGAAACCATCATTGACATAAGAACCGATCGGCTGTACAAAGAGGATCAAATCCCATTTTTCTTTGGACAGAATACTGACAAAGAGGTTGTCGAAGGTATCGGTCATGCTGGTATCCTGACCTTCGACCTCCATGTAGTAGTCGTAATAACCCTTGGTCACCAGGGAATTGGTATCTGCGATGACAAGGCCTCTATTGGCACTACTATCGATGAGCTTAGAGGTTTGATCATACTGTCCTAAGAGTAGATAATAGTAATCTTTTGGCGTGAGCTCATCATCTCGAACATTGTTCTTGATCTGGTATTCACGGGCATACTCAAGACTAACAGGTGCATCGTAAAAGCGGGCTAAGTCCTTTGCAAGGGTCGTTTTCCCGTTGCTGGCGCTCCCCATGATCAAGACTTTTTTCGTGAACTGGCGACGGAAGGGCTGGGCAATGTATTTCCAGTATTTGCTGGGATTTTCCCGGATCATGGTAGCAGAGATCCCGAAGCGACGCTCTTCTAAGTGAACTTCAAACCCTCTAGCTTCCAACTCTTCCTTGTAGGCTTTCTCCCCTACATAAAAGATCAACTCTTCTGTCTCTGTTTGATACTGGATGGTGTCTAGGGCTGTCTGTAACCAAGGCTCCCAGCCCAAGGGATAACGAGGAAGTTCTGTCTCATCTAACTTATAGACTTGGGTCAACTCATCATTTGAGAAAGCTTCGCGGATATAACGGAAGCGTTTTTGTAAAGGCAGTCCCACTTCTTCGCCACGATCCCCTTCGTAACCAGAAACGATGACACGAACGCGATCACACTGACGCTTGGCCCGCTGGATCAGGTCAATATGCCCTTGATGAAGAGGCGCAAAGGTTCCAAAAACCAGGGCAATTCTTTCTTTTTTCATATAAACTCCTTTTTATAATTTTTTATAAATAGATTTTCTTTATGTTTTTATTATAAACTATATTTTCTATCTGTCAGTAGTTTTTTTATAAAAAAATATATTTTTCTTCAAATCAACAAAAAAAGATCTGAAAAGAGAAGCTTATCCTTTCAGATCTTTCGAATTTTATTCACGAGTGAGGGAGTGACTGACACCGTCTTTCAGAACCGTCACACTAGATACAGAACCATCTTTTCCAACTACGATATCTAGAGTCGCCGCAGACCCATCGCCTGCTGAGAGATTGGCATGGTAATGACCATCATCCAAGGTATAGTTATAAGCGCTGATACCATAGGCTACGGGTTGGCCCCCAGGAAGTTGGATGGTCACTTGACCACCTTGGCCAATAGTGACTCCAGTGTCGCGTTTGTCAGACCAATTCCCAGCTGCTGCGGAGAAATCTCCTGCTGCTACAGAATAGACTCCCTTGTATTGGGCATTCTCCGTAGCAGAAGCTTGCTTCTTAGCATGGGCATGACCGTCTTCTAGACTTGGCAATTTTGCTTTCGCTGGTGTTGCTGGAGTGGCTACTTCTTTTGTTTCTTTTGTTACGGGTGCTGCTGGTGTCGCTTCTTTAGCTGGAGCAGGTGTTTGACTAGCTGCAGCTTGGTTATTTTTGCTACCAACAGTATGACTTTCTTCTGATTTGCTATCAGAGGATGAAGAGGCAATCTGATCTTTACTAGTGATCACTTTTTTCTTAGAAGAAGAGCTGGTTTGTTTAACCAGACTGGTCTTTGAACTGCTTGCTTCTGAAGTTTTTTCTTCTTTATTCCCGCCACAAGCTCCTAGGAAAAGACTAGCTGTCAAAGCTAGGGCTGCTAGGGAAATGATTTTTTTGTTTTTCATAACAGAACCTCTTTTTTGTAACATTTGTAATATTTTGTAACATTATTGTAACACTGTTATATGGGGCTGTCAATAGTTTCTCAAATATTTTTCTAATTTGAAAGAAGTTTTAAGTAAGTTCCTAAACTTTGCAAAAAAAGCCGGACATACTGTCCAGCTTCTCATTATTTATACACTTCTTGATAGAATTCGATCTTATCCCCTTTTTTAACGGTGGTTTCAGCAGCACCTTTTGGAGCCATCTCGCCATTGATCTTGTACATCCAGTAAAGCCCTTTGGCTTCGTCTTGGCTGTGACCGTCAATCGAGGTGATCATGCCATTTTTTTCTTCAATCTTGTAGTTGGCTTTGAGCACTTTCATGAGGTTGCTCTCTTCTGCTACTTTCAAGGTTTTCGATTGCACTTTTTGACCTTCTGGCGTCACACTAATCGTAATCGAAATTTCGTTTTTCTTGGCAACTTCTGCGCTAGAAGCAGTTGTTTGATTGTTTGTGCTATGAGACGGAGCGCAACTCGCTAAAAGAAGAGCTGCAAGTAAGGTCATCAAGCTAGAAATAGTTTTTTTCAACATAAAATCTCCTAAAGATTTGATAGATAATGGGATAGAAAATGATCGTCGACAGAGCATGGGCAAGGTTAAAACTAAAACCATTGACCAAAGCATAGGTCCACCAAGGAATATGGTATATCAAGGCATAAACACTATCGATCAAGACCCCATAAGCAAAGGACAGTAGGCCCACAAAAAGGATCTGAAGGACAAAGGGCAACCACTTGTAACTGATACGCCAAATGAGCATCAAACAGCCAAAGGCGACAATCTGAAAGAACACAATCAGGCTCATCCCCAGGAAAAAGGCGGAGACAAACATGGTGATCATCATCACAAGAAAAGCAAAGCTATACCCTTCAAATATCACCAAGAGAAAAAAGATAGCAGAAATAGGTTGGACATTTGGGAAAGGGGCAAAAGCCTGACGTAGAGCGACACAAAGGGCCGCCAAAAGCGAAATACGGGTTAATCGCTGAAGCGTCATGACGTCCTCCTAGACAATCTCGAACTTGATCGTTCCGGCTGTCGTTCCAACCTTGATGGTTTGCCCTTCTTGGGCTTGCCCTTTCAGCAATAGCTCTGCTAGTTGATCTTCCACTTCGGTCTGCAAGACACGACGGAGTGGGCGAGCTCCCGTTTCTGGATCGTAGCCTTTGGTTGCTAGCAACTTGAGCGCTGAAGGCTGGAATTTGAGGGTCATGCCTTGTTCGGCCAAGGTCGCGATGAGCGGTTTGACCATGACTTTCACTACCTGCTGCATGTCCTCGCTTGAGAGACTATGGAAGACCACCTTTTCATCAATCCGGTTGATAAACTCTGGACGATAGGTCTTCTTCAACTCTTCAAACATGCGTTTTTCCATATTGGCTTGGTCAAAGCGGATATCTTTAGCACCAAAGCCAACTGTCTTATCATCCCGAAGGGCTGTTGCTCCCAGGTTTGAGGTCATGATGATAATGGTATTGGAGAAGTCGATCTTCCGGCCTTTGCTATCGGTTAAGACTCCATCATCCAAGACTTGCAAAAGGACATTGAAAATATCTGGATGGGCTTTTTCCACCTCATCAAATAAGAGAACTGAATATGGTTTGTTGCGGACTTTCTCTGTCAACTCGCCTCCTTCTTCGTAGCCCACATAGCCTGGAGGAGCTCCGTTGAGGCGACTGGCCGCGAATTTTTCCATGTACTCACTCATATCAAAACGGATGAGGGCCGATTCATCATCAAACAGAACTTCTGCCAAAGCTTTGGCTAGCTCTGTTTTTCCGACACCGGTAGGTCCTAGGAACATGAAAGAACCGATCGGACGTTTATTGCTACGGATACCTGATTGATTGCGTCGAATAGCCCGACTGATACTCGAAACGGCTTGGTCTTGACCAATCACGCGCTTGTGCAATTCTGCTTCTAAGTTTAGGTACTTCTTGGCATCGGTTTGGGTCAGTTTTTGAGTTGGAATACCAGATAATTGGCTCAAAGTCACCAAGACATCTTGGTCAGTGACTTCTTTTTTGTAGACAACGGGAGCGGACTCTACTTCTAAGAGTTGGGCTGCTTTCTTCCACTTGCCATCCATCAAGGCCCGATCCAAGGCGGTCAACTCTTCTTTTACGTGACCGTTGGAATCGCGGTTTTGTACGGTAGCTGCCGCTTCATCTAAGAGATCAATGGCTGAATCTGGCAATTGACGGCTGGTCAAATAGCGGTGGGCATATTTGACAGCTGTTTCGATCGCTTCATCGGTAATGGTCACATGATGGTGGTCCTGATAGGTCTCTTTCAAGCCTTGGAGAATTTGGATGCTATCTGCAACACTTGGCTCTTCAATGGTGACTTTCGCAAAACGTCGAGAGAGGGCTGCGTCTTTTTCGATATGCTTTTGGTACTCATCTTGAGTCGTTGCCCCAACTGTACGCAAGGTTCCCCGTGCCAGGGCTGGTTTTAGAATATTGGCTGCGTCTAAGGTCGAATCAATACCGGATCCTGACCCCATAATGGTATGCAGTTCATCGATAAAGAGAATCACGTGACCGTCTTCTTCGATGTCCTGGATGATATTGTTCATCCGTTCTTCAAAGTCCCCACGGAAGCGCGTCCCTGCAACGACATTCATGAGATCCAATTCTAAGACACGCATCTGTGCGATTTCAGCTGGAACATTGCCACTAGCGACACGCTGAGCCAGACCTAAGGCAAGGGCGGTTTTTCCGACCCCTGCTTCTCCCACTAATACAGGATTGTTCTTCGTCTTGCGGCTGAGGATTTGGATCATGCGTGAAATCTCTGCATCCCGGCCGATCACAGGCTCAAGCTGGCCTGCACGCGCCATTTCTGTCAAATCACGGGTATAATCTTCAAGACCTCCACTGGTGCTTGGGGGCATGCCCATCATATTTCCCATGGTTTGGCGGTTGGGGTTTTGGGCCCGATAGAGACTCCGAATGGCTTTGATATCATTCTTGTCCCAGCCTGCCTTGTCTTCTAAATTCTTGCGAAGGGAGGCAATAGGAACTCCCTTGTCTTGCTCTGTAAAGGCAAAGCCGGCAAACTCCATAACTTGGCTCGCCAAGGTCCCACGGTCTGCTAGAAGAGAGAGGAGCACATGCTCTGTTCCCAAGGTCTTGGCATGAAGGACCTGGGCAATCTCTCTTGCGTGTTTCATAATCGCTTCCATCCGATAAGAAAATGGGAAGATTTCATACCGATTGTCGCTTTGAAAAGCTTGGCCTGTAATATGCTCCGCTGCATCCTGAAACTCATCGATCTGCATAGGATAATCGTTAAGTACAGAACCTGCTACGCTATAGGGATTATTGGCCATAGCCGTCAGGAGATGCCAAGTATCTAAGGTATGCCCCTGATAGTGGCCTGCTAGTATTTGGGCCGCTTCTATACTTTCTAACAGTGCTGTTGAATAGTTCATCTAGTCGGTATTTCCTTTTCTATCTACTTGTTGAATAATTTTTTTCAGCATACTTGCTCGTAGGATGAGAGCATCTCGACCTAGGACCTCATCGGAGGTCGTCGCAAGCAAGAGCTGAGTCTCACGTTGTGTCAATAATTTTTCTTCATAGAGCATCTGGAGGATATCATTGAAGACCTGCTGGCTGATGGTCTCTCCAATATTGGCTGCCAAGTCTTGGAGCATCTGATGGTGATCTGAAAACTGGACCTTGCCAATGCGGATATAGCCCCCACCACCGCGCTTGCTCTCTACAATATAGCCTCGGCTCTCGGTAAAGCGAGTCTTGATAACATAGTTAATCTGACTGGGTACGACCTGAAAGACATCGGCTAACTCACTTCTTTTGAGCTCTGCCATGCCAGCTTGAGCCAGCAAGGCCTTGATATAAGCTTCAATGCTATCAGATGTGTTCTTATTTGCCATGATGCTCCTTTCTGGCTTGTTTTTTTCTAGATGGATGCTCTGTTCTTGGCCCATAAAAAATGGCCTTGGAGTGTTCCTTCTCATCATTGACCTTATTTGACTATTATACAATTTTTACGGCTGTAAATAAAGCAAAGACTCCATGGAAATAGGAATCTCTTAAGAAAACAAAACAAAAGAGGCTAGTAAGAACTAACCTCTTATGCGAAGAAGGAACTACTCTTTGCGACGAACGAATTTGGCGCCTCCGCCCAAGAAACCTAGGCCAAGAAGGCCTAACCAAGCAAACAGTCCACTTTCTTTTGTACCGGTTTGAGGAAGTTTTCCTTCCGATTGTAGAGAAGGACTTTCAACACCTTCTTTTTCTGGATGGTCTGAAGTCAAAACAGAAACTGCTTCTGAGGTTTTCGGTTGCAAGAGAACTGGTCTTTCTTTTTCTTTTTTGTCTTCAGCTTGAGAAAGAGTCGCAACTTCTGGTTGCACCTTACTTGGAGTTACAAGAGTGGTTGGAGTCGGCATATCAGCTATCAACGGACTTTCTTCCGCTTCCTTCGTTCCAACTTCTGTGATCTGGTCCTGAGCCTCCACTTCGACAAAGGCATCGACTTCTGTCCGAATTTCTTTGCCTTCTTCTTGTCGAACCTCGATCAATTTCAGCCGGCGTCCGACCTTCCCTGCTTGAAGGATCCGGCTCTCGCCCTTGGCCAAGTCCTTGTTCTCACGTGTTTGACTCTCAAATGGAATCTCCTCCGCTTCGATGAGAAGTTCTGGTTTTTCAAGAATCAAATCCCGAACACCTTCTTCTGGTCGTGTCTGCGTCAGCGGTTCATAATTGTGAGTATCTTCTAAGATGGTTTCAAGTGCCTCCACTTGATTAGCTGCAGCAACCAAATCTGGTCGCTCTTGATCCAACAACTGAGTCAAGTCCGTCAATTGTTCTTGAACCATCGGTTTGAGATCTGCTTTCAAGCGATCGAGAGAAGTAGCCTTGATCTTTTCTACTCCTTCTCTGATGATCTGTTGCAACTCTTCTTGACTGAGCAACTGACTATCTTTCCCTGAGAGGATAAATCGGTCTACTTGGATAGCTCTAGATGACTGAGGGTCATTGAGGGTTGGATCTAGATGCAAGCGTAGTTGGTGGTAGCCTTTTGCTAGGCCTTGCAGATTGACCAAACTCTGGTCGAGCTTGCGTTGGTCTCCATAGCCACTGAAATAATGATCGCCTTCGATCTCATAATCATGGCCCCGACCTTCTTCGAAGGCCATTTCTTTTCCATCCAGGGTGACGCTGTAGAGACCATGACTTGGGTCGACTACTCCTCGGACCTCCACACCAGTGCCCTTAAAGGTAATGGTCACTTCAATGTGTTTCTTGCCTTCCTCATCGGTCACTTGGTTAAAGCTAGACCAAGATTCTGTGCCATTTGAGAAGTTTTGATTGTCTGTCTCGTGCTGCCAACCCTCACTGTAATGCAGTTTTGGATCTTGGTCATCTACTTCTTTGCGATTTTCTGGAAGCAGGTCCTCGTTCATCACTTGGACTGTCAGTTCTGGAATAAAGCCGACCAGACTTCCTTGATCCGGATGCAACAATTTGACCTTAAAGTCATAGACGTCGGTCGCTTTTCCTGCAAAATCAAGGGTTGGAACTTGGACTGTTTTTTCTGTCTCGCCATCTGCGAACTCAAGGGTGACGTTGGTATCTTTGTAGACCTTGCCATGAACCCCTGTTCCTGGTTCTGTGATCAATTTAAGACTGGCACTTCCTTTAGAGCCACCTTTTCTCTTGACGAGGATTTGCGCTGGGTCGCCTTTCTTAACGGCTAGGATTGGCTGAGCAAATTCAAAGAGCCCCTTTTCTTGGTTATTGAGAGCATAAATCCCTTCCGTTGCGATCGCATCTCCCTTGCTATTGACCAAGGTCAAGGTGTGGGATCCTGCTGCCAAGTCCGGTGTTTCATAGACCTTTTGGCTGCGTTTGCGACTTGGGCTTTGGGTATTGACGGTCGCTAGCTTTTGGCCATCGACATAGACATACATTTCCCCATGACCAGGGTCGACAGTTGCGACCACATAGGCCTTGGTGCCTTCAAACTGATAGGTCACCGAAGCTCCTTTTTCCTTGGTCCATATAGAGGTGCCTCGGACGCCTTCTCCCTCTTCATTCCACTGGCCATTGGCCCGCTCTGCTGTCCGGTCAGAATGATAAGTCAAACCAAGCGGATAGCCATCGGTTTCTTCAATGCTAGCTGGTGTCTTATAGACAGAGACTCCGTTCAAGATTGGAGTAGCTTGGGCATCAGTGATGGACACCCGGATATAACGACTATCAACTGGTTGCCCTTTGATCAATCGGCGATATCCTACGGTTGAGCCAGCCCCATATGGAATCCATTGGCCATTCACAGCCACATCAATGGTGAAGCCAGAAATCCGTTGACCTTTCTCGATGGTTTCTTTGAGCTCTACCACATCAAAGTGTTGCTCTTTTCCAAGATCAAGGACAAAAGAGCCGGTTTTGGCATCATCTGCAGGTGCCCAACTGGTCTTTTCATCGCCATCTGTCAAATGGCTGGCCTTGTAGAGCGGATTGCGTCGTGTTGAGTCAGCTTCTACCAAAGCTCCTGCCGCATAGTTCACACTGTAGAGTTGGTCCAAGGTCTGGCGGAATTCTTTCAAACGGGCCACATCGGCATCCGCAAATTTTCCGTCTTGATTGGGTGGAATATTAAGCAGAAGCGGGGTTCCACGGCCGACCGATTTGAAGTAAATGTCCATCAATTCGCGCAAGGACTTAGGCTCTTGGTTGTCATGGTAGAACCAGCCGGAGCGAATAGAGACATCGGCTTCTCCCATTGAGTATTGCTTCCCTTCCGGATCCCCGTGATTGAGGTAGCTATTGGATGGATTGTTGCGAATCTTATCTGGATTGACCTTATGCCAAACTGGATCTCCAGCAATTCCCTTTTCATTTCCGATCCAACGAACATTGGTGGGCTCAGCTGAGAAGATGGCAATATCCCCTTGGGCCTTACGAATGGCATCAAACCACTTATCGAAGGTATAGGTGACTTTTTGAGCCCCATCGCCACGCGCTCCATCCATCCAGACTTCTACGAACTTGCCCTTGTTTCCATATTTTGGATCTTCAAGTATTTCTTTGAGCTGGTTGAGATAGTATTCGTTGTATTGGTCCTCTGTATCCACATGGTAGAGTGGGCTGTGGGCATCCCAAGGAGAGAGATAGACCCCCATGTCCATGTCATACTTGCTGGCAGAAGCAGAAACCTCGGCTAGGATATCGCCTTTTCCTTCCTTCCAACCGCTTTTGGCAATGGTATGGTCGGTGTATTTAGAAGGGTACAAGAGGAAGCCATCGTGGTGCTTGACGACCATGATCGTCCGTTTGAAGCCCGCGTCTTTCAGAGTTTTGATCCACTGATCGGTATCCAGATGCTCTGGATAGAAATAATAAGGGTCTTCTTGTCCATCTCCCCACTCACGATCGTAGTAGGTATTCATCCCAAAGTGGATGAAAGCTGCTAGTTCTTCGCGGTGGTATTGCATTTGGGCCTTGCTTGGAAGCGGACCATAGTCTGCAATCTCAGGCTCCTCATCTGGAGAAGTGGCTGGTTGACTTGCTTCTGTCCCTTGACTGACTGCGCGGTTTTCTTTCTCACTCGTTACAGGTGAGGAATTCTCTGATTCTTCTTGGTGCTCGTTCACAGTTTTCTCCTCCTTTCCTTGTTCTCCTGCATTTCTCGTTTCGACCCGTTCTTCGCGAGTTTCACTCCTCTCAGCTTGTTCCTCTGCGTAACTGGTAGTCACTCCTAAAAAACAAGTCGCTACGACTACCGAGCAGACGCCTACTGAGAGTTTACGAATGCCAAATCGATTTCTCTTATCAAATAATCTTTTTCCCATATTCTATTCCTTTATGTCATCAGGTAAAGAGGGTGGAGACTTTCCCCATCCTCTTTCTGTTACCTGTGAACTTTTTTCCGTTATTTGCTAGTTTCTCTAGCTGTTTTATTTGGCCTTATTGGCTCTTTTTTTCTGATCGTCCAGCACAGCACTGGCAAGGCCTGCCGCTAGGATTCCAGCAACGAGGCTTGCGACGCTTTCTTCCGTTCCTGTATTTGGTAATCTACCTTCGGAAACTGGAGTAGCTGAAACTGCTGGTGTTTGTGCTGTTTTCTCGACTTCCTTCCCTGCTACATCTGTCCCTTCCTGACGCACTGCTTTGACCTCAAGAGATGCTTGAGGAGTTGCGGCAGCTACTGGTCTTTCTGAGGCATGAGGATGTTCTGAGTTCGGAAGCGGGTGTGGTTGTGGTTCTGGTTGTGGTCGTGGCTGAGGTGCTGGCTGTGGCTCTGGTTGTGGTTCTGGCTGTGGCTGCGGCTCTGGTTGTGGAGTGTCTGGAAGTACTTCTTTCGTGCCCACCTCTGTGATTTCTGCCACTGGATCTAGCTCTACAAAGGCATCCAGTTCCTTCCGGCTTTCCACACCATTTTCTTGAGAAACTTCCACCAAGCGCAATTTGCGGCCTTTTTGACCTTCTTGAACCACACGTTTCTCACCTTTTGGAAGATCCGCATTTGGACGTTCTAGGCGTTCAAAGTCCATCTCTTCTGGCTCAATCACCAACTCTGGTTTGGTATGGACCAGATTCTTAACCCCTTCTTCAGGAATGGCTGAGCCTGTAGGTGCTTTTGCGGAGAGAGAAAGTTGATATACTTTTTCGAGCTTGCCATCTTCTGAGACAACCTTGATAAGAACCGGAGCATTGGCACTTTTAGCATCGATGACCGTAACGGCTGTTCCATTCTTGCCTTGTGCTGAAACGATTGGACGTTCTCCCTCATACTCTAGATGATAATCTGTCACATCTGGTTTAAAACCTTCTAGGTCTTTGCCATTCACTTGGATCGTAACGTCAGTTGTTGCCTGGGCCTCTTCTGTTGGGGCATAGGCGCTCAATTCAATGATTCCGATTCCTTTAAGACTTTCATCACGGACCATTCTTAAACGGATGGCTTTCGTTCTGGTTTCGTTGAAGCTGAGGTTAGAGATATAACCAGGCTCAAAGGCATAATCCAAGCTGTAAGGAATTTCTTCCCAGTTAGAGGACTGGTTAAATGGATGTTCTGGAAGATTCTTCAGATTGCCGTAATCATCTGGGACATCAAAGTCTGGACCAATGTAGCGTTCTAGAACCGTTTTCGTTGGCAGACCTGTTTCCTGATCTGCAAAGAAGTCGACTGCTACTTTATTGACCAAGCGCTCGGTTACTTGACCATTTTTCTTGAAGATGAGACCAGCAAACACTTCTGTTTGATCCGGCTCTCTCTTCCAGTTGGTCCAACGGTAGTACTCATTGTAGCCACCATCATTGATGTAATCGATATAGTCGATTTGATTTGGATCGAGATCGTTGGTTTCACTAGCAAATGCTCTGGTATCCTCTGCATTGTAGTCACGGTTCACAGAGAGGTTTTCTCCTGTCTTTTCTGACACCCGGACGGTCAGCTGAGCTGTCAGATCATAACCGAGGACCTTTCCTTCTAACGTGAAGCTGCCTTCATGAGAAAGTGCATCAGCTGGGATAGCCTGCCAGTCCACCGTCAGTTCCTTGCGTTCGTAACCTGTGTCCCCTTTGAAGTAGACACCTACTGTAGATGGTAGAACCAGATCTTGACCGACTTTCACAAAACGTCTGCCTGCTTCTACTGCTACTGGGGTAGCTTGTTTCAGTTTTTCTGCATCACTTGTGAGATGGAGGCGGTATTCTTGTAAGATAGTACCATCTTCTGCTTTATGGATGACACGGATTGGCTCACCTTCATGGACGCTTGGCACAACCGTTGCAAGACCGTGATGGCTAGCTGTCGCTTCCACTTGTGGATAAGCCCGATCACGCGCATCGATATAGTAATCTGTCACACTTGGGTTGACACCTGGCAAGACATCGCCATTGACGCGAATGGTCAACTGGCTCTTTTCTTCTGCCGCCACCTTATTGGCAAAGATCTGAATCTCTGAAATAGAGCTTCCACGCTTGCCTTCTGGCGTCTTCATACGGATCCGAACAGCATAGGTGTCGACCTTATCAAAACTGAAATGATTCATCTTGCCAGCTGCTACCGGTTCTTCAACGGTTAGGTTGCTGACTTCTTTCCAGTTGGCTGGATTGTTAAATGGATGGTCTGTTTCGTCTTTGACACGATTTGGATTGCTTGGAACTGTTGGGATTTGCTCCCCTGTATAGTACTCAATCACGTATTCACTTGGAGCCCCAACGCCGTGGTCTTCATGGAAACCAACATGGAGGTTGTCCACTGCACGCTTGGTCAAGATACCAGAGTCCCCAAACAAGATTCCAACCGAATCTTCCGCATTGTCACGGCCCCAGTTGGTCCAACGGTTAGCTGGAGCATCGGTAAAGGAGATGACCTTGTCATTGACCTTAGCAACTGGATCCGCATCGTTAGAGTCACTTGCAAAAGCGAGTGGCAAGACAGATCCTGTCCATTGCTCTGCTACATTGGCTCCCTTGACTGTGTTTGCGGAAACACGAATATGAAGACGGGTTGGAAGATCTGTTCCTTCTACACGACCGGAGAGGACAACTTCTCCTTCTTTGACCAAGAGTTGCGGATCAACCGCATCCCAGGCCACCTTAGCAGTATAGGTCTTACCATTAGAGTGATAGGCCCGCACGCTTTCTGGAAGAGCTGGTTTTTCTCCGACTGGAGTGGTAGTGCTGACTTCTTCTACAGCGATAATACCTTCAACCGTCACTTGAGCTTGGGCTTCTTTTTCCACACCCTCTACATGACCTGTGACTGTAAAGCTATGGTAATCCTTGACTTGATCTGCGGTTACAGCATCCCAGGTCACGCGTTTTTCTTTAGGGAATCCCTTATCATACTCGACCAAGACGGTCTCTGGAAGAGCTGGCAAAATGTTTCGATCGGTGCTGATCCGTACAGGACGCACCTTCACAACTGTCTTTTCTTCTGGATTTGGCGTGATAGTAAAGCTGACTTCTCCCGTTTGTCCTTGGAAGTTGGCTTCTAAATGAACCAAGCCTGCTTCCCGCAATTCCAAACCTTTATTGGTTGCGACGGCTTTTCCTTGGCTACCAGCTCTTGTCTTCACATCGATTTGATCTGCTTGGAGACTTGCCTGGCTACCATCTTGGTAATGGGCAATGACTTCAAGTGGTACCGTTTGGTCTTCCTTGAGTTCCTGTCCTTCTGGCAGACGCAATTCTAGGCGCTCAATCTGTGGACTTTCTTCTTGGAATTGGACCACATAGGTCTGGACAGCTCCCGTATCCTGAGCAGTTACAAAAATTTGAGCTTTCAAACCATTTTCACGGTTAGCTTGGAGGACCGTCACTTGGGCATTTTCTGCACTTGCTGTGACTTGACCTGGCTCTTGACCATAAGCGAGGGAACGGAAAATGGTATGGTTGCCACTACCAAATTTTGGAAGAGCTACTCCATCTAGCTGAACCGTTGGTTTCTTAGCCTTGGCTACATCTCCTCCTGCAACCACTAGTGTCGCTTGGACGGCTTCCCCATTGCCTAGGAGTCCTGTCGCTTTCAAGCGAGCACCTGGTGTGGACAATTGATCTTCTTGACCAGCTTCCAAGGTCCATTGATCAACTTCATAGCTAACTGTCTGGCCATCTGTAAAGACCAATTGCACAGTCTTATCCACTGTCGCTAGATCTGCTCCCTGTGGGATTTGTTTGATGACTGGAAGAACTTGCTCCACACCGATCACATCGACCAGAGCTTCGACCGTGCGTCCTTGAACATGACCTGTCACACGGACTTGGCCAGCACGGCTATAGTCTGCTTTGTCCCACTCAACGGCTTCTTCTTGGGCCTTGCCATCGCTATAGACCACATTGACCTTACTTGGTAAAGCTGGCTCTTCTCCCAGATAAGCGCTTTGTCGAACGGGTTCTACACCCAATACGGTGCGTTCCGCTTGGTCCTTCTTACCTGTAAAGAGGCTGACTTGGTCTGATTGCAAGCGGTCTGAGTCTGCATACAGAGTAAAGGCACCCGCCTGCTCAGTTGATTTGACAATGACCACCCCTTTGCCGTTAAAGGCTTTGCGTTGCCATGAGCCATCTTCCTGCGCTTTGTAACGTTCACGGCTAGCTTGTTCCCCATTATCGACACCGACAATTTGGCCTTGTCCATGCAAATGGAAATGCACCAAATTATTGGCAGTTGGCACCACACGACCTGCTTCATCAACGATCTCATAGGTAATATAGGTCAAATCCTTACCGTCTGCTGCAATCGCATGTTCTTCTTTCAACAAGCGAACACCTGCAGCCTTGCCGGCTGTTTCGACTTGATCTTTCGCAATCACGTCGCCTGCTTCGTTGCGGGCAATGGCTTCCACCTTACCTGGCACATAAGGAACCAACCACTCTAGATAGAGTTCATCCGGATTTGCCCCTTCTTGGTAAGTCCGGCCATCAGCTGTGGTCTTCTTGGTAAAGGTCTTCACTCCTTGTGATTCCCCATTGACAATCAATTCCACACTGTGGGCATTGGAGAAGGTCCGAACAGGAATCCGACCTTCTTCATCCATGACACGATTGGCCAATTCTGGGTTGTCCCAGTTCCAATGTGGCAAGAGATGCACCATCGGATGCTTTTCAGCCGATACCCATTGGCTTTGGTAGAGGTAAAAATCATTCTTTGGAAGACCGGCCGTATCGACAATACCGAAGTAAGAACTTTTCACAGGTGTGTCATTTTGGTTGTGCCATGGAGTTGGCTCACCGATATAGTCCGTACCAGTCCAGATAAATTGCCCTGCATAGCCGGCATGATCGCGGTCAAAGGTCCAAGAGGCTGTCGCTGTCCGACCCCAACCAACCCGATCATTGCCGTAGTCTGATTGTTCATAGTGGCGATCTTCTTGGTTGCTTCCGACCCATTCTCTTTCAGGGTGGTAGTAAGAGCCCCGTGTCCGCGTCGCAGAAGAGGTTTCAGAACCATAAATGAGCCAGTTTGGATGTTTCGCCCGTAAGCTTTCATAGTTGGCCTCTGAATAGTTGAAACCAACCGCATCGAGCTCTGCCGCTACCTTTTCATGGCCTCCTGATCCATCACCAAAGCGGAATTTATCAGCTCCCATAGTGACATAGCGGGTTGCATCCACGTCCTTGATGGTCTTGACCAAGCGACGAACAGTTGCGACAGATTTGTCTGAACCATCTGCTTCACCGACTTCGTTACCGATTGACCACATGACAATGGCTGGATTGTTCTTGCCCCGCTCTACCATGGTTCGTAGATCGTAATCGGACCAAGTATCCCCCTTACGAGCTTCTGGGTGAGTGGCATCTTTTTCAAAGAAACGACCGTAATCATATTGTTTCTTACCACCATACCAGGTATCAAAGGCTTCTTCTTGGACCATCAAGCCCAACTCAGCAGCAATTTTTAAGGTTTGTTCACTGGCTGGGTTGTGGGTCGTCCGGATGGCATTGACCCCCATGTCTTTCATCTGTTTGAGACGACGGTATTCAGCCTTGTAATTTTCCTCAGCTCCAAGAGCCCCGTGGTCATGGTGAAGGGATACTCCGTGGAATTTCGTCGCCACCCCATTGAGGAAGAAGCCACCTTCTGGCGTCCAGTTGAGATAGCGATAACCAAAGCGTTCCTTTTGCACATCGACCAACTGCGAATCCCGATAAACCCGCGTATACAAGGTATAGAGAGCTGGATGATCCGTTTTCACATCCCAGAGGGTTGGTTTTTCAACATGCAAGGTTTGAGAAAGGTTGATCTCTTGACCAGCTAAAACAGCTTGTGCTTCACTGCGCGTTTTTTCGCTCACCACTTGGCCATTTTGATCGACAATTTCATATTCCGCATAAATACTATGGGCTTGATCATCCTGGTTGACAATGCGGCTCTTCACCACCGTATCTACTGCCCCATCTTTCTGTTTTTCCAACTGAGGGGTCGTAATCGTAGTCCCATACTGCGCTAAATGAACCTTGTCCGTCACACTCAGCTTAACATCCCGGTAAATCCCGCTACCAGAATACCAACGGCTACTTGGTTGTTGATTGACCACATGAACGGCGATGGTATTCTCGCTTCCATCTGCGTTCAAATAAGGAGTAATATCATAAGAAAAGGCATTGTAGCCATTTGGATAATGACCGACGAATTGTCCGTTTACATAGACTTTGGAATCCATGTAAACCCCGCCAAATTCCAAGCGGACCTTCTTATCTAAATCTTTGTCATCCAAACGGAAGGTCTTACGATACCAAGCATCCCCACCGTTTAATTGACCCCCTTCATTTTGAGCAGGAGAGTTGTGATCAAAATCAAAGAAAATAGACCAGTCATGAGGAAGATCTAATTTTTTCCAATCCTTGACATCCACTTGACGCCCTTCTGCACCAGGAGCTGCATTTAATTTAAAATACCAATCTTTATTAAAATCACGTTCTCGATCTTGCACAATATCCTCCGCTACACGATTTTGATCTGGAACAGCTGTTTCTTCCGTTCCTGTAGCACGCTCAGATGAAGCTGAAACAGGCTGGCCTTCGCCTTGAGGCGCCGGCTTTCCCTCAGCTCTGGTAGGGGTGATGACAGCTGGAGCTTCTGAAACCATTGCACCAGCTTCAGGAACTTCCGTTTCTGAGTTTTCAGTTACAACACTTGGTGTCTCCATCGAAGTCGGTTCACTTTCGAGGGCTGGCTTTTCTTCCGCATGGACCCTTGAAAGACCCAAGGCAGAAAGCCCAATCACAACAGAACAAGCTCCAACGGAGAGCTTACGAATACTAAAAACAGGACGCTTTTCAAAAAAAGACTTTCCCATAAAAACCTCCTCTTAGGATTAACTGTTAAATTTGTAAGCGCTTTCTTATACCTGCGAACGCTTACAGAAAATCACATATTAACTATACCAAAAAAATAGGAGCGATAGGCCTCGATTTCGCTCCAACTATAGTTAGATTAAGAATTCCTTTAATTAGTGGAAATCTCCTACAAACCAAAAAAATAGAAGCCCACGGCTTCTATTTTTTTATGATCTTATAATCCTGGTTCTTGACCAAGTTCAGCAGCCACCATCCAAATGTTCTTTTCAAGTTCTGCTTTAGCCCCAACAAAGATATCGTTGGTTACATCGTCGCCTTCAGCATCGGTAACATTCAAAGCTTTTTGGTAAAGGCCATCAAGGTAATGGAAGATTTCAAGAACACGTGTCAAACTTTCTTCTACATTTTTCGTAAATGTTCCACGGCGTTCTTCAATATTGCTGTGTTCCAAAAATTCAGTCATGCTAGAATATGGCGCACCACCAAGAGTGATCAAGCGTTCGCTCACTTCATCTAAGGTTGCATCCAAGCTGTCCATGTATTCGTCCATTTTTGGATGCCAAACCATAAAGCCACGTCCACGCATATACCAGTGTACTTGGTGAAGGGCAATGTGAGCCACGTAGAGATCTGCTACGACTTGGTTCAAGAGAGCTTTTGTTTCTGGAAGAGTTTCTTTATTTGAAGGTGCAAAAGTTGCTACATCAGTAGCTGCTTCATGTTTCATAGTTGTCATGTCATTTCTCCTTTTTTATAATGATTCTAATTAACTATGTCTTTATTATATGCTTCCTCCACCAGAAAGTCAAGATAAAAGATTAAAAAAGATCATAGTTGTCAATTGAGAAAAGATACGATAGAATGAAGAAGACTAATCGAAAGGCTTGACTAATGAAATATTTCTTTACCTTCCTGATCTCCATGGTGCCCCTTGTTGAATTGCGCGGGGCCATCCCTTTTGCCATTGCAAATGGTATTCCCTTATGGACAGCGCTCCTGATCGGAGTGATCGGAAATCTTCTCCCTGTCCCTCTGATCTTCTTTTTCGCCCGCCATATTCTTACTTGGGGGGCAAAAAAACCAATTATCGGAGGCTTTTTTAGCTGGTGTCTCAATAAAGGCCATCGAAGCGGACAGAAATTAGAAAAAGCTGCAGGAGACAAGGGAATTTTCTGGGCCCTACTCCTATTCGTCGGCATTCCTTTACCAGGAACTGGTGCCTGGACCGGAGCTCTTGCAGCTTCTATCCTTGACTGGGACTTCAAACGCAGTAGCCTCGCAGTCATGCTCGGAGTGATCCTAGCTGGCCTCATCATGGGAACCCTGTCCCTGCTTCTAGGAATCGATACCTTCGCACATTAAATAAAAGACTGAAGCAACGGCTTCAGTTTTTACATATAAAAAAAGATTCCCGTTCCTCTAAGAGTATAGACAAACTGTTTTTTTACAAATCTAATAAATTCTATAAAACAAAAAAATTTATTTATTAGAATTACTCAGTCATCTACTAAAACTTTCCGCTGTGAGAAAAGTGCTAGAAACAATCATGTTTCTAGCACTCGGGAGTTTTGGAAGTAAAACAGTTCGGGGAACTGTTTTAGCATGAGCCTAAAATTTGAAAAGCGAATGGGTCCAAAACTAATTGAACACGGGCGGCGGATTGTGTCAAAAAGATAAGTTTTCCTAGAA
>NZ_KV807490.1:66184-139460 GCF_001812015.1 Streptococcus sp. HMSC073D05 | reverse complement strand
GTTCGCTGACGTCCGTACTCACCTAAGGAAAGTTATTTAGATGAATTTATCTTACAAAAAAGAGGTTTCCTTCGAAACCTCTTATTTTTTATTCTTAGTTGTTAAGAGCTGCTGCCATTGTAGCTGCAACTTCTGCTTCAAAGTCATTTGAAGCTTTTTCAATACCTTCACCAACTTCAAAACGAACGAATTCGATAACTGAAGCATTTACTGATTCAAGGTAAGCTTCAACTGTCTTGCTGTCATCCATGATGTAGACTTGTGCAAGAAGAGTGTAGGCTTGGTCAACTTTTGTGTTGTCCAAGAAGAAGCGATCCATTTTACCTGGGATGATTTTATCCCAGATTTTTTCTGGTTTACCTTCAGCTGCCAATTCAGCTTTGATATCTTCTTCAGCTTGAGCAACCACTTCGTCAGTCAATTGTGCTTTTGAACCGAATTTCAAGTGTGGAAGAGCTGGTTTACCAACCATTGCACGGCTTTCGTTATCTTGGTCGATGACGTGGTTCAATTGTGCCAATTCATCTTTCACGAATTGTTCATCCAATTCTTTGTATGAAAGAACAGTTGGTTTCATTGCAGCGATGTGCATTGAGATTTGTTTAGCAAGTGCTTCGTCTCCACCTTCGATCACAGAGATAACACCGATACGTCCACCGTTGTGTTGGTAAGCACCGAAGTGTTGTGCATCTGTTTTTTCAAGCAAAGCAAAACGACGGAATGAAATCTTTTCACCGATTGTAGCTGTTGCAGATACGTATGCAGCTTCAAGAGTTTCACCTGAAGGCATTGTCAAAGCAAGAGCTTCTTCGTTGTTAGCTGGTTTACCTTCAGCGATCACTTTCGCTGTTGCGTTCACCAATTCAACGAATTGAGCGTTTTTCGCAACGAAGTCAGTTTCAGCATTCACTTCAACAACTGCTGCAACGTTACCGTCTACATAAACACCAGTCAAACCTTCAGCGGCAACACGGTCAGCTTTCTTAGCTGCTTTAGCCATACCTTTTTCGCGAAGCAATTCGATCGCTTTTTCGATATCGCCTTCCACTTCAACCAATGCTTTTTTAGCGTCCATGACACCAGCACCAGATTTTTCACGCAATTCTTTTACAAGCTTAGCTGTAATTTCTGCCATTTTTGTTCTCCTATATTTTTTTAATAAAAGAAGAGGGTCGGGCTGAGCCCTGCCCTCTTAGGTTCGTTACTTATTGAATGAAATTAAGCGTTGTCGCCTTCTACAACTTCAACGATTTCTTCGATTGAATCGGCTTGACCTTCAGTAGCTGCCAATTCAGCTTCTACTGTAGCAACACTGTCTTCACCTTGACGTCCTTCGATAACAGCGTCAGCCATTTTCGCAGTGATCAATTTAACAGCGCGGATAGCGTCATCGTTCGCTGGGATGATAACATCGATATCATCTGGGTCAGTGTTTGTGTCGACCATCGCTACAACTGGGATACCCAATTTCTTCGCTTCTTTAACAGCGATTTGTTCTTTATGTGGATCCACAACGTACATTACGTCTGGGATACGAGGCATGTCTTCGATACCGCCCAAGAATTTTTCAAGACGAGCGCGTTGTTTGTTCAACAATGCAACTTCTTTCTTAGGAAGAACTTCAAAAGTTCCATCTTCTTCCATGCGTTTGATTTCTTTCAAACGAGCGATACGTTTTTGGATTGTTCCCCAGTTAGTAAGAGTTCCACCCAACCAACGGTGGTTGATGAAGTATTGACCTGAACGAACAGCTTCTTCTGCAACAGCATCAGCAGCTTGTTTCTTAGTACCTACGAACAAGATCACTGCATCGTTTGCAGCTGCATCACGCATGAAGTCGTATGCTTGATCTGCATATTTTACAGTTTGTTGCAAGTCGATCACGTGGATTCCGTTACGTTCTGTGAAGATGTACTTAGCCATCTTAGGGTTCCAGCGACGAGTTTGGTGACCGAAGTGTACACCAGCCTCAAGAAGTTGTTTCATTGAAATTACTGCCATGAGTAGTTTCTCCTTTTTTGTTTTTTTCTCCTCTCTCAGACGTCAACTTGCAGCACGACCACAAGGGCAACGGTGCCACAATGGATCCGAGATGAGTATTTGCTGTCTTAGACAACTCTATAAGTATAGCAGAAATCCCTAGAATTCGCAAGCTATTTGAGAGATTTTTTCAGCATTCTTCATCTGTAATGATTTGAAGGAAAAAGTTTTTCTTGACCTATCTTGTTTTTTAGGTTACAATATTATATGTTACGGCGGTATAGCCAAGTGGTAAGGCACGGCTCTGCAAAAGCTTGATCGTCGGTTCAAATCCGTCTACCGCCTTGATAATAAAATTTTTTATCATCTTTTATCTTTTAAAAATTCCCCTAGCAATAGGGGTTTTTTTTGTTGCCATTTGCTCCATTCCTTGATTATTGATATAATAAAATCTCGCCTGATCGGCGAAGCACATTAGAAAGGGTTATTATGAAAAACATTCGTTTCTTTACGATCGGCCTTCTTTCACTAGTAACACTAGCAGCTTGCTCACCTGCCAATTCTGGGCAACAAGCAAAAACAGCTTCTAGTTCTAGAAAACCGATCAAACAATCTTCAACCAAAAAATCATCTAGTAAACCGTCGAGCACTTCTTCAGACAGCAGTAGCTCAGATGATTTTTCAGATCGCTACAGCATGGATCCAGATGATGGTTCTTCTCTCCAATATGTGCCGGGAGCTGCATCCATTCCTGAGATCGAAAAACTCAAGAATCTCCATCTGAGCACTGGAATTATAATGAAAGTGAATGGGCAAGAAGTCGGTGGAGACAAACCAACATCTAGTTACGATGATATGGTGGCAGCCTTTGGTCAACCCGTAAGTAGTACAGACAGTGCGAATCCTGGAGATGGGGTTAATGTTTGGGTAACAGATAATGGCGATATCATGGCTTTCTTCCACAATAATGTCCTAACAGATATCACCTTCCGTTTAAAAGAGGGCGATGCCAACCACCAGTCTACTGGCGCCATTTCCAAATCCGATACACCAAAAACAGCTCTCGAGCGTCTCGGAAAACCCTATGCCATTATGCGTTCTGAACGTTGGACCAGCTATGTCTATAAAGATAGTAACGGGGACGAATCTAACTTCTCTACACAAGGAGACCAGATTGTTAATGTTATGTCTGCTGCAGAAACCAAGCGCTTAAAAGGCATCACAGGTCTGGATAAAAATCAATAACGATCCATACAAAGAGGCTGGGACAAAAGTCCTAGCCTCTTAATTGTTTTTGGATTGTCGAGCAAGACGCAGTGGTTGAGTGCTCAAAGTACTGCTTTGAGGTGGCGGATAGAACTTGCGAAGCAAGTATCCTAAGTCTTTGTTCGCTTTTTAAGCTTCAAAGATGCCCTATGTTGACGGAAACTACGTTTCCTTTATCTGCAACCTTCAACAGTCTCCCAGACTGTTGAAGCTGTCCCACTCTCTTTTTCTTACAATTCAGCAATTTGGTTCAAATTCACTTCTGCAACCGTATCGTTACCGAACATAGAAATGATCATTTTCACCTTGTTGTTATCAATTTCAGTGATCTTACCAGTATAGTCTGTGAAGGCACCGTCGATGATGCGAACTGTGTCGCCCACCTTGACATCCAAATCAAACTCTTGAACGGTTTGACCCATAGAGAGCAAGATGCTGCGGATCTCTTCTTCCAACAATGGAGTTGGTTTTGAACGGTTCCCGTGTGATCCAACGAAACCAGTAACGTTCGGTGTATTCCGAACGACAAACCAAGCTTCATCTGTCATGACCATTTCTACCAAGACATAACCTGGGAAGCGGTTTTCTTCGATTTCTTTTGTTTTACCGTTTTTCTCAACTTGTACGGTTTGAGTTGGAATCTCTACGCGCAAGATGTTTTCTAACATATTGTAAGTTTGCGCACGTTGCAAAAGATTCTCTTTTACCTTATTTTCATATCCTGAATAGGTTTGTAGTACAAACCAGCCTTTATCAAAACTGTCCATTTGGGCATCCTTTCTTTCTGTTTAGCCTGCTCGAGCTTTTGTGAACATACTAAAAAAAGCCTCTTGGCTTTCCTTTTCCTAGCTTCATTATACCACATTTTGCAGGAATGCAAAGAGGTTTGCTGATTTATTTTTAAGAAAAGGCAATAAAAAGTGGGAGTGGGAAAGAACTCCGATATAAAAAGGTTGAAAAGGTTCCCCGAACCTTTTCAATCTTCCCACCCCCGCATAGCTCCAACAATCTGGGAGACTGTTGGAGGTTGCAGATAAAGGAAACATTGTTTCCGTCCACATAGGCCATCTTTGAAGCTTAAAAAGCGAACAAAGATGCCAATCAACCACTGCGTCTTGCAGTTATTCCTATCCAAAATCAAAGGCTGGACAGTTGTTGCCCAGCCTCATGGCTTCTTTTCTTAAAAGAAATTGATCATGTGCAATAGGCCACGTGCAATGACTTTGTCGAACAAATAAATCAATGCAACAAAGAAAGCGGTGTACTCAATCACTGAGATAAAGTTTTTCCATCTTTCCTTGCGATTTGGCCAAGTTGTATCTTTTAGTAAGACGAAAATATCTTTAATGAATTTCACAACTCTCTCCTATCGTGTTTCTTTATGGATGGTATACTTGCTGCAATGCTTGCAGAATTTATTGACTTCTAGACGTGTTGGTTTTGGCGTCCCACTCAACTTAATGGAGTAATTGCGTGACCCACAAACCGTACACGCTAGACTTGCTTTTTTTAATGCCATAACGCCTCCGTTCACCCCATTATAGCAAGTTTTCTACATTTTGACAAGAACAGAAAATCTCCTGTCAAGAAAAAAGCAAATCTAAAGCGTTATCACTCTGGTTTTTGCCTCATTTTTGGTAAAATAAAACAAAAGGAGACGAATATGAAAAGTGATAACCTAAAAGAAAGTAGAAATATCGAAGATCGTCGAGGGCAAAGCTACTCCCAGTCTTCAGGCAATAGTAATCTTGGCGGAGGCATTTTACAGATCTTACTATCGCCGGGGAGCTTCAAGAGTAAGATCGTCCTCATCCTTCTTCTGGTTCTTCTAGGAGGTGGTGGCGCTAGTCTTGGGGGTCTCTTTGGAAATGGGACTTCTTCTCAACCTTACCAATCCACCCAAGTCACGCGCACCAACAAGACCCATGTCGACGATGCAGATGCTGAGTTCGTCAGCAAGGTCCTTGGTACAACAGAAGATCATTGGCACAAGGTCTTTCAAGCTGAAGGACGCACTTACCATGAGCCCAAACTAGTCTTCTATACCGGACGGACACAGACAGGCTGTGGGGTTGGGCAAGCATCGGCTGGTCCCTTCTACTGTCCGACCGACAAAAAGATTTATTTGGATATGAGCTTCTACAAGGAATTGACAACCAAATACAAGGCTAGCGGGGACTTCGCCATGGCCTACGTGATCGCCCACGAAGTCGGCCACCACGTACAAAATGAGCTGGGAATCCTTGGCAAATACCATCGAATGCAACAAGGTCTTTCTGAAAAGGAACGAAATGCTATCAGTGTCCGCATCGAGCTACAAGCCGATTACCTAGCAGGTGTCTGGGCCCGCTCCATTCAAGACCGAAACCTTCTAGATATCGGCGATATCGAAGAAGCCATGAATGCAGCCCATGCCGTCGGCGACGACACACTCCAGGAGCAAGCCTACGGCTACTCGGTACCAGATAGCTTTACCCACGGGACTTCAGAACAACGCATGCGCTGGTTCAAACGGGGCTACCAGTACGGGGATCTCCAACACGGCGATACCTTTAGCTTGTCAGATAGTGAACTCTAAATAAAAAACGATTCAGAAGAATTTCTGAATCGTTTTTTTGATTAGAAACCAAGCCAGCCTTTGAAGGTATCCCAAGCGTTTTTCGCTTTGCCTGGGATATCGGCTTCGTCGATTGCTTTTTTCGCATCATCGACCATATTCGACGCCTTTTCTTTGACATCCTCAAAGAAACCTTTGTCTTCTTTGCTATCTGTTTCTGTCGTTTCTTCTCCGACTGGCGCAATGCCATTTTCAGCATAAGAGTTCTTCACCGAGTCAAACTGAGTACCGTCTGTATAAGGCAGGACACTGTTGGCAACATTGCGGAAGATCTCGGATGCCGTCCCAGCACTACTGTCCGTCAGGTAGTGATTTTCATCGGTCGTTGGGAAACCAAGCCATTGACTGATGACCACATCTGGCGTGTAGCCGATCACCCATTGGTCTCCAGAGAGGTCCTTGTTAAAGCTGGTCTCGGTCGTACCGGTTTTCCCTGCCATGGTATAGCCATAAGGCGCAGCGTTCACCCCTGTACCATTACTAAAGGTACCTAGCATCATATTGGTCATCTTATCTGTCGTTGACCCACTAAGCACTCGGGTTGATTTCTGGCTGTGGCTCTTGACCACTTGGCCACTTGCATTTTCGATCTTGGTAATGAGGTGAGCATCATTCATGACCCCGCCGTTAGCAAAGGTTCCATAGGCTTGAGCCATCTGCATCGGATTGGTTGTCACACCAGCTCCCAAGGCAACAGCAAGCGACTTGTCTACCTTATCCATGTTGAGTCCGAATTTTTTCCCGTATTCAAAGACCGTATCGAGACCCAAATCATTAGCGGTCGCTACGGCTGGAAGGTTAAGGGATTCTGCTAAGGCCTGGTACATTGGTACCGTTGGGCTCGACTGGATTCCCGCATAGTTATTAACCTCATAGCTTCCATATTGGGTGGTACTATTGTCCAACTCCTTATTGGTCGACCAACCTTCAGCAACAGCTGGGCTATAGACAACCAAAGGTTTGATGGTTGATCCTGGACTTCGAGCAGCCTGGGTCGCGTAGTTGTAGGTACGGAATCCTGGATTTTGATCGCTTCCGACACGCCCTACGAGAGCCCGAACCCCTCCGGTCTTAGGATCGAGGGCGACACTACCAGATTCCGCGCGCGTGCCGTCTTCTGCTACTGGGAAGAGGGCTGTATTGTCATAGATCACCTGCATGCTTGCTTGGTAATTTTGATCCAGCTCGGTGTAGATCCGGTAGCCATTTTTGACAATGTCTTCTTCGGTCAGACCATATTCATTGACCGCTTCATTGATGACCGCATCAAAATAGGATGGGTAGCGATAGTCCTCTGACTTGCCTTCATAGGCATCGACCAGCTGACCATGGATATCCACAGCCGCTGACTGATCAGCTGTTTTCTGGTCAATATAACCAGCTGCCACCATATTTTGGAGGACCGTATTGCGGCGATTGGTCGCATTCTCTACTGAATAGAGCGGGTTATAGATCTCAGGTCCCTTGAGCATACCTGCGAGAACAGCAGACTGATCCAGGCTTAATTGACTGGCTGAAACCCCAAAATACTTCTTGGAAGCATCCTCAATCCCCCAAACCCCATTTCCAAAATAGGCATTGTTGAGGTACATGGTGAGGATTTCTTTTTTACTGTATTTCTTATTGATTTCAAGCGCCAGGAAGAATTCCTTGGCCTTACGCTCCACCGTCTGGTCCTGAGACAGGTAAGCATTCTTGGCTAGCTGCTGGGTGATGGTCGACCCACCACCTGAGCGACCCAGGGTCAAAATCGCTAAAAAGAAGCGACCATAGTTGATCCCGCTATTCTTGTAAAAGCTCCGGTCCTCTGTTGCGACCACGGCATTTTGCAGATTCTCACTAATAGCATCGAGTTCGACGTAGGTTCCTTTTTGCCCGGTCAAACTTCCAGCCTGGTCCCCATTCTTATCATAGATAATAGTGGTCGCCTTGAGTGCATTCTGCAAATCCTTGACGTTGGTCGTCTTAGCAAGATAGAAGAGATAGCCCCCTGTCAAGAGGCTAAAGCCTAGCCCAATGATTAGGAGAATCTTGGTCAAATGGAAGCGGCGCCAAAAACGACGGAAGGGATGCTGAGAGAGAGGCTTGCTTCTGTGCTTGCCTGAGCGACTATAGGTTGGCTCCACTGTCTCTTCCGGTAGTTCCGTGTCTGGCACTTCTTCTGCCACCGCTTTGGGCGGATGATCCTTTCTAAAAAAAGTGATCAGGTTTTCAAATAATTCTTTTATTCTATTCATACCTGTTATTGTAACACCTTATCCTTGTCCTAGCAAGAAAAGATAGCTCATCCCCTTCTCCCATTTAGTTTTCTTTAAGCTTAGATTTTGCTACAATAGGGTCATGAACTATCAATTTACCATTCCACAATCCTTTCCCCAGATGACTGTGAAAGAGTTGCTTGAGGACTACTTCCTCATTCCCCGTAAGATCCGGCATTTTTTACGAACCAAGAAACACGTCTTGGTCAATGGCGAGACCATCAACTGGCAGAGCCCCGTTCAAAAAGGAGACCAGATCCAGCTGATCTTTGACGCAGACGATTACCCTGAAAAAGAGCTCCCAGCCGGAGACCCGAGTCTGGTCGAAGAACTCTATCAGGATGAGCATGTCATCATCGTCAATAAGCTTGAAGGCATGAAAACCCATGCCAATGAGCCGACAGAAATTGCTCTTCTCAACCATGTTTCCAGCTATGTTGGATCTACCTGCTACGTCGTGCACCGCTTAGACAAGGAAACCAGCGGAGCGATTTTATTTGCCAAAAATCCTTTTATCCTGCCCATTCTCAACCGCATTTTAGAAGATAAAAACATCCAACGCGAGTACTGGGCCTTTATCCAAGGCAGCTTAGCACAAAAAACTATCGTCTACAAGGATAAAATCGGACGCGATCGCCACGATCGGCGCAAGCGCCTGGTCGATCCACGCAAGGGACAGTATGCAGAAACTCAGGTGACGCAACTGAAAAAAATCGGACGAAACAGCCTGGTCAAATGCCAGCTCAAAACGGGGCGTACCCATCAGATCCGGGTTCATCTCTCCCATCATGGCCACCCGATTGTCGGGGATCCTCTCTATAACCCTGCACGCGGAGAGCGACTCATGCTCCATGCTCACCGCTTGACCTTCACCAATCCATTAACCCTTGAAACCATCCAAGTCGAGGCCCCTTCCAAGAGTTTCGAAGAAGGGTTGAAAAAATAAGAAAAGAAGCCTGCGGCTTCTTTTTTTTATTGATAGCGAGGAGTTGCAAATCCACGGATATTGCCATGTCCGATCCGATAGGTATTACGACGGACTTGGTTGTTGGAGTTTCCTTCAATGGTATGAATGATTCCGTTTGAGACGCTTTCGACAATTCCGATGTGATCCGCAAAGCCATTGTTTTGTTGGCTATTTTGATCCCAGTTAAAGGTGATGATGTCCCCTGCTTTTGGTGTAGTGGTACCATCCTCATTCCAAATACCCAAGCGTTTGAAAATCTGGATGTGACGTTCGACTCCACATTCACGGCCAATCAAACCGCTCAAACCTTCCCGCTGGAAGACTGTTGTGACAAAGATATCACACCAGTCATCGGTCGTCTTCACTGCATAACCAACTGGAAGTGGTTTAACACTGTTATAATCATTGATCAATTGTTGGTGAGCTGCAGTGCCGCCACGAACGCCCACTAGACTAGCTGCTGCCCGTAAGACACGGTCCCGTTGTCCATTCGTTACACGAGGACTAAAAGCAGTTTGATCTACTGTCGCACGGGGATGAAGGGCTGTTTGACCAAGGTTAAAGCCTTCAACGCCACCATCGACATAATCCACATAGACGTGAGTGGTATAGTTACCTGATTGGTACTGGTGATTTGCTGCAGAGACCTGCACTTCTGTATGCATACCAGAAGGTGCTGTTGAATACCAGAAAAGATTTTCTTGGTGCGCTTGAGACCAGGCTGCGACACGGATGTTCTTAATCCGACGTCCCTGAGGCGCTTGATCCACTGTTACCGTATAGGTTCCAGCACCAGAATTGACATTCTTGATGTAGGCCTGTGTTTTTGTCTTAGCATTACGGAATTCGACGTCTGTAGTTGTCCCACCAACACCGACTCGTGTGCCATCATTCTGAATGTAGTATAGGTGAACAAAGTACTTCCCAGTAGAATTTTTATGGTCACTAACCTTCACAGAAACCTTGTAGTCTCCGTTCGCTTGGCGAGTTGCTTCGTACCAACGAAGATCGTCCTGACCATCCTTGTCAGACCAAGTTGGGACTTGAACTGTTCGCACGCCTTTAGGGCTGTAGACATCTTTAATAATGACGTCAAAAGTTCCCGTATCTTTGTTGTTGTTAACTATTGAAATCGTACCAATTGGTTTGTTATGCTTAACATCCACCACCGTTTCAGTGATATAATGGTGTTGATTTTTGTTATCAACGATATAGAGATCAGCACGATAATTACCAAGTGAATTCTTGTGCTCATCGGACTTGATGGTAACACGATAGCTACCGTCTGGTTGTCGAGTCGCTTTGTGCCAAATAAGATCATCTTGGCCATTCACAAGACTCCACGATGGAACTAAGACTTCTTTAATCCCATTTGGAGCGGAAATATTACGAACAACTGCATCAAAAGTTCCCAATTCAGCATTATTATTTTCAATAATGAGACTTGCAGTCGGACGAGTTTGGGTAACTTCTACCACTTTTTCCGTTAGGTAAAAAGGAGTATTAGAATTATCTACAAGATAAGCATCAGCACGATATCTCCCTGTAGAGTTCTTATGATCTGTTGCCTTAATCGTCACGCGGTAAGAACCATCGGCTTGACGAGTAGCCTTATGCCAGATGAGGTCGTCCTGACCACCAGCAAGACTCCATGATGGAACCAAGATGTCTTTAACGCCATTTGGCGCAACAATGTCACGAACAACTGCATCAAATGTCCCTGCTACAGTATCGTTGTTTTCAATTGAAAGGACACCTCTTGGCCGTGTGTAATCAACAGCTACTACTTTTTCAGCAATGTAGTGACGATTATTTGAGTTGTCTACAACATAAGCATCTGCTCGGTATTTCCCTTTATTCCCTTTATGTTCGGTTGCCTTAATGGTGACACGATAGCTACCATCACTTTGCTTAGTCGCTTTATGCCAGATGAGGTCATCTTGACCATTCTCTAAACTCCATGACGGAACCAATACCTCTTTCACACCATTTGGAGCGACAATGTTTCGAATAACCGCATCAAATGTCCCTGCTACAGTATTGTTATTCTCAATTGAAAGGGCACCACTTGGTCGTGCATAATCAACAGCAACAATCTTTTGAGATAGATACTGGGCTCTCCCTTTTTTATCAATTACATAAGCATCTGCCCGGTAATTCCCAGTGGAATCTTTGTGATCGGAGGCTTTAATTTTCGCACGATAAGAGCCGTCAGGCTCTCTCATAGCTTTATGCCATATCAGATCATCTTGACCGTTTTCAAGGCTCCATGTTGGAACAAGAACTTCTTTCAAACCATTTGGGGCTTCAATATCACGAACAACTGCGTCAAACGTTCCTGCCACCGGATTGTTATTCTCGATTAAAAGTGTCCCACTGGCTTTTGCTTCTGTAGTGGGAATCGTTCCACTTGTTGTAGCACTTGTATGTTCTTCTTTTCTATTGGAAGAGAGACTTGTAAACACAGCGGAAGATGGAGATTCTGTTTCGATCTTTTCTTCAGCAACATATTCCGCAAATTCAGCGTTATTTTTAGCAGTTTCGTTCCGGTATGCTTCTGTATCAGCCTTTTTCTCTATTGCCACTGATCTTTCAGCATGTATTCCTGTATTCTCTGTATTTGACGAGGTTTCTGCCTTTAAAACGATTGTGGCAGTTTTTTCAAATGTTTGGTCAGATGAAGTTTGTTCATCAGCCTTGACCTGTTGCGTTGAAAAGGCCAATAGTACCGTTGCACTCGCATAAAAAATAAGATCTTTCTTTTTCATATCAACTTCCCTTTATACAAATTTTATACGTTAATCATTTTACCACACGGTTTCAGAGATGAAAAGTTTTATGGGGCAAATTTTTAAAATTAGTGACATTTTTTTGAAAAACTAAAAAAAGAAGTCCGTCTGACTTCTTTTGATCTTATGCTAATTGATTTAAGGCCGTCTTTAGGTAGTGACCCTCTCGGATTTCCTGACCGACACGTTTGGCATTGTCCACAAAGTCTTGGTAATCAGCATCTGAAAGATTGTCGATTGTCTCCTTCAAATCATGGAGAGACTCTACTGCAATCCCGCAGCCCTTCTCAAGCACAAAATGAGACAAGGCTGACTGTTTCCACACGACAAGCGGGAAGCCCGATGCTAGATAAAGCGACGCCTTGTGGGAGTTGTTGTAACGGAGGTATTCTCCAAAAAAGCCACTACAGGTCTCAACGCTATCTCCATCCCAGACCAGACCAAAACCGCCCTCAAGGGCTGCAGGAAGTTCATCCGGTAGGAAGGAACCAAAGTAGGTCTCGTTTTCAAGTGCTCTACTCTCGTCAAAACCTACACCATAAAGGTTATAGACAGGTTCTGCAGGAAGTGAGTAAAGATAGCCAGCTTTTTCCTTGGCCAAATTACCTGCCACAATTATCGGCTGGTCTTTTGTTTGGCCACTTTTTTCTTGAAAATCTGGAATCAAATAGTCAAAAATACCAAGGCTGACAATCTTATCTTCTACAACCCCCTTATCCACTAAAACAGATTTCATAACCGGGTTGTGAGCAATAATTCCTGTAACACTACGGAACGTATCACTTTCAGTTAGTTTCATCCGTAACTTCATTCTAAATGGTAAGGTTTTATCATTCACAAAACGCAGTGTTTCCAAATCATGAACTAAAAAATAGACATCCGTACCCCTGTTTTTAAGTTTTTTTAGTAAATGGTTAAGAAATAAAGAATGATGTAACAAAGGAAATTGAATTATGATCTCATCATTTTTCTTTAGGTCTTTGAAAGCTCTAAAGAGAGCTCTATATTTATGAATCTGTGCCCTAAGAACATTCATTTGATACCAGTCATCCACCAAAACTTTCAACGGAGAATAACCTAATTTATTTAAAATTGCTTCAACGTCATTACGTGCTTTATTTCCCGCATTTTTAGCATTATTGTCGTGTAAAAATTCTTCTTTTAAATAGTATTTCATCTCTTACTTCTCATTTTTCATACGCTGATTTTTTAGGATAATATTCATTTAAAATTTGCTTGAAATGAATGATGTTTTCTTCCCTAAAGTCCCCATCATCATTGACACAAAGCAGTTTTTTACGTCTATCTGTAAAGATAGATTCCAGCTTATCCACTTGATTTAAACCAATTGTTTCTCCGAAATTTTTAGACATAGGATAAAACTGATTACTTTCAATTTGCCAATTAGAACAAACGTATTGATTGACGTCTACTCCATAGTCTCTAATTTTATTTCGTGACGTTTTATCTAATGTTGCTCCCTCAATTTCCCACAAATGTGCCAAAGTACTCTTCTTCATTGGAACAGGTAAATGTTGGTTCACGTATCCTGTCGGACCCCAAGGCAAGAGTAACAAGTTTTTCAAAACCAAGGAACCATAACGGAAATTAAAGAATTTCCAAGGCGAAGATTTCAAAGCCTTCTTATTAGGAAAATGCCGATAGATTAATTCAACGTTATTGTGATAAGTGTTCGTAAATGGTGACCATGGAACTAAAGCATCGTATACTGCTAAAAGCTTGGGTTGACCATTTTTATAAAAATCTGAAGGTTGACTATCTCTAATCAAGTACATATCATCATTGAAATACAAATAGTTCTCCGACAATCCTTCAATCCGATGAAGATTAAGCTCAATAGCCGCTGAATTATAGGTAGGTAGATATTCATTAGGCATAAATTCCTTATGAGTGACCAATTTAAGTTTTGGATGCTCCAAATTTAACCAGTCAGGCTTTTGCCCGTTGGTAATTAGATAAACATTATTCACCCAAGGAGCATGCTTTTCAATCATTCGAAACCAGTAATTAAAAATACCGTAATCACGATAACGTTGCTCTCCGTCGATTTCTTGGTCTATTTTTGACATTTGACCTGTCACGGCTTGTTTCTCGCGGATAAACTCAGTATCACTTCCGTCGACCCAAAGAACCACGATATCAATTTTTTCTTGTGTCATTTAATAAATTCTTTCTCAACGACTTCTAGAGCACGCTCAATAACCACATGCATATCGTAGTATTTATAGTCTGCTAGGCGTCCACAGAAGATGACCTTGTCATTTTTGGATGCTTCTTCTTGGTACTTGGCAAACATCGCATTATTCTTTTCATCATTGATTGGATAGTAGGGCTCATCGCCTCGTTTCCAATCAGCTGGGTATTCACGGGTAATCACCGTCTTCGGTTGAGTCCCATACTCAAAGTGCTTGTGCTCGATGATCCGAGTGTATGGAATTTCACGCTCGGTGTAGTTGACCACAGCATTACCTTGATGATTTTCCTCATCCAAAACTTCGTGTTCGAATCGAAGGCTACGATATTCCAACTCTCCATGCTTGTAGTCAAAGTACTGGTCGATCATCCCTGTGAAGACAATTTTTTCAGCTGAAGCTTCCAGTTCTTCACGATTAGCAAAGAAATCAACGCCAAGCTCTACTTCTACATCACCCAGCATGTTTTCAATGATGACATTATAACCACCAATTGGAATCCCTTGGTAACGGTCGTTAAAGTAGTTATTATCAAAGGTCAAACGCACTGGGAGGCGCTTAATGATGAAAGGAGGCAGGTCTGTTGCAGAACGTCCCCATTGCTTCTCCGTATAGCCCTTGATCAACTTTTCATAGATGTCCAGACCAATCAACTTGATTGCTTGTTCTTCCAAGTTCTTAGGCTCAACATCTTTCATATCCGCCGTTTGCTCCGCAATCTTGTTTTTGACTTCTTGAGGAGTCTTTGTCCCCCACATGGCATAGAAGGTATTCATGTTGAAGGGAAGATTGTAGAGTCTGCCCTTGTAATTAGCTACCGGTGAATTGATATAGTTGTTAAATTCAGCAAATTGGTTGACATAATCCCAAACCTTTTTGTTTGAGGTATGGAAAATGTGGGCACCGTACTTATGAACATTGATTCCTTCAACTTCTTCACAATAGATATTACCACCAATGTGGTCCCGTTTATCAATCACTTTTACTTTTTTGCCACGCTTGGTTGCCTCATGAGCAAAAATTGCCCCCGATAGACCAGCACCAACAATCAGATAATCGTACATAGTTGTCTCCCTATTTTTTTATTAATTGCTGTTTCAACTCTTTCACATTCACTACCTTGAAGAGTAAAATCAAGGTTCCATAGATGACCCCACCTAGGCCAGCATATAGAACGACATTCAGCGTCGGCGAAAGGTGGACGATGAACTTGACTAGTAGCAAAAGACCATACATGAGGCCTGAAGCGAACACAATCTTCATCATTGAGCCCATAATCGGCACTTCTTTAAGATAAGTTCGTGTGAAGTAGAGTTGAATCCCCCATACCAAAGCTTCTGTCAACACTGACACAATCGCAGCTCCAATAAAGCCCAGTTTTGGTAGGAAGATGAGATTCAATCCGACACTGACAATGGCAGGTACAGTAGTCGAAATCATAAATTCTTTATTTTTATTGTGAGGGATTAGAATTTGAATCCCCATGATATTGGTCCATCCGATAAAGAACATTCTAAAAATCATGATGGCAATGGCATAACGCGCATCCTGGAAGTCCTTCCCTAGGAAGAATTGAACAAAATCATCATTGACGATTAGCATACCGGCAATAATCGGGAAAATGACCAAATTATAAATCAAAAAGGACATTTGGTGCATCTTGTTAACAGCCTTTTGGTCCCCTGAGGATAAGAGGCTCGATACCCGAGGCAACATGACGCTGCCCAGTGAGGTCACCAAGGTCAACAAAATATTGACGAGTTTTAAGGCTTGGTCGTAAATCCCCACATCCTTTGTAGAGGCGAGAGCCCCAAGCATGGTCCGATCCAAGGTGACATAGAGGGAAATGGCGATCTGCGGTAGAAAGAGCAGAATGACCGGCTTTAAATGTACCCGTGCATAAGCCATATCAAAATGGGCTTTCCCAATGAACTCCCGAGCGGGTAGCCACATGCTGAGCTGACCTAAGAGCTCAAAGATGGTGAGCAAGAATACGTAGAGATACAGATCATTGGCAGATTTGACAAACAAGAAGATGGAGATGACTCCAACCAGTTTGACCGTGATATTTCGAACGGTAATCTTGCGAAAGTCTTCCAATCCCTGAAAGAGCCAGGAGATATCGAGTCCCTTCGCAACTAAACTGAGCCCCAAAATATAGGCCACAGGATTTTGCATGGATGGAAGCATCAAGCAAAACAAAGCATAAAGGAGGAGAGAAACAGCTGTCGCTCCCAACTGGAGGGTATAGATCCCCCAGAAATTCTTTTGGATATCTTTGCGGTGTCCTGAAATCTCTTTGGTCCCATAGTTAGCCACCCCTAAAGTCGCTAAAAGAATAAAGTAGGTGACAATGGAGTTGAAATAGCCGTAAGTTCCTAAATCTTCAGAACTAAATACCCGAGTGACATATGGGGTAGTGATAATCGGTAGGATAATCACCAGTAGCTGGTAGGAAAGATTATAGGCGTAATTTTTAAGAACTTTCATGATCATTCAATTCTATCTTTTATTTTGTATTGAGCTGGCACAAGACTAGCAAAAAGTGTAAAAATAAAAATATTATATCCTGGTCTTATCCAAAAAGCTTCTATCATACAATTAATTGTAATAAGCGATAATAAAGCTAAGAATAGAAACATACCCTGTTTATAAATTCTCTTTGATGCAAGTACATAAATCAATACCAGTAAAACAACAGGAACAACTCCGTAGTAAAATAACATTTGAATATAAGAGGAATCTACATAGTTATAACTGTATACAGATTCTGTTGTGCCACCATATCCTATAAACTTAACCCCGGTTGCTCCAAACAAATGTAAGCCATAGGTCTCTATTGCATTCTTCCCTAAAAATAACCTCATACTGAATAAGTTGTTCAAATTCACAAATAATGAAGAAGACCAGGTAAAGAAATACGATAAGTAAAACATTAAGAAAGAAAATATAGCTGCAAAATAAGGTAGGATCCCATAAATTTTAAATTTTCTTTCTTTAGTAACATACATGACAATAAAAATGACAGTTGCTACAAGTACAGAAAGGGCATTTAACCTAGCATCACAAAATTTGATGATAAAAAATGCTAAACTAATGCCTACCAAGGTTCGTAGTATAATGAACCGTTTCCGTAGTACATATCCCCAAGCAATAAATAAATAAAAACAGTGAGACGCAAAGTCAGTTGGATAAATGAAACCAAAGGAATTTCTAATCACAAAGCCAGACGAACGGACCTGAGCAAATTGTAAATTAGGAATAACTCCCAGAATTGAAAGTAAGAAAACTCCGAACACTATCGTTCCTGACACAATAACGTATGTTTTTAAGATAACATCAATATCTGCATCATATAATAACAAAATCAACAATGAATAAAGTAGGAAATTAGTCCCACCCGTATGCATGAATACGATAGAACTTGTTAGTAGTAATAAAATAGCGGTTAAGATATAAAAGAACGTGAATTTTTTTATATACAAAAATCTAAAACATAATAATAATGAAAAACTGATTAATAAAATAACCGGAAGGTTTGGGATTATTCTGTTTAACATTGTTGTCATAAGAGTATCGTACCCAACAATGAGAGTCAATACTAGAATAACCAAAAGGTTCTCAAACTTAATTTTTAACATAATACCTTTTTACTCTTAATAAAATAGCTACACCTATTTAAAAGCAATTTTACGTAAAATTGGATTCATTTTCATTTTTTCAATAAAGATGACTGTCCGAAATTTTTTTTTGGCGAGAAGATCAATACTCAATCTTCTAAGAAAAGAAGAAATATCTCGCTGTCTTAATAAGGTCTTATAAGACCCTATCATTTGATTCCTATTTCCTGAAAAAATATTATCAAAAGCTTTATTAGTAATTATAGATTGCAGTAATTCTATCTTTTCTCTCCTTCTCGCATTTAAATTAGAAATTTGAAAGGCTGCACTTACAATGATTTTTGTCTTAATTTCTTGAATTAATGTGGCATCTTCTATTTGGAACTTCTCAAGTAATTTTTGCAATGCTTGAAGTTCATCTAATTGTATTTCGATTCTTCTAGGATGAAAACTGGTCAATGCTGAACCGCTTCTACCAGCAATATAATTATAAAGAATCGAATCAATAAATTGAATGGTATTTAAATATCGATAAACTTGAAAATTGAATGAAGTATCCTCTCCTATTGGTTTACTAGGAAACTTAATATCGTGTTTTAAAATAAATGACTTGTTATAGATTCTTGACCAAACATTATACATCATATCAGTTTTGAATAACTCTATAAATTCATTTCTAAATTCATTCTTTCCAAGAAGACCACAATGCGTATACAAATGAGGGCGACAAGACAAAATAGTGTCCTTATTTTCTTTAATTTCATTGTAGCCAAAACAAAGAACATCCCATTTATCATTGAGGTTAGGAAAAATTTTTTCAAAGAAATCCTCAGATACAAAGTCGTCTGGATCCATAAAAAATAAATAATTACCCCTTGATAAAGAAATACCTAGGTTCCTGGCTTCTGATACTCCGTTATTTTCAATATGCCTAACACAAACATTAGAAAAATTATTTTGGTACTCATCGCAAATCGCACCACTATTATCACTTGAACCGTCATCAATTAACACAATTTCATAATTGATTGATGACGATTGCTTAAGTATGGAATCTAGGGCTCTTTTTAAATAACCTTCAACATTAAATACTGGAACAATAATGCTCAAATCTATATTATCCATTAACCCTTCATCCTTAATTTATGACGAATAAACTCTAGTGTCCATTTCTCTTTTTTAAACTTCTTTAAAATTGTTGATTTAACATATGCCCAATAGAATTTATTTCTTGTTACTTCTAAAAACTCTTCCTTAGAAATCTTCTCTCCAATAACTAATTGATTTGGTATAACATAAAATGAATCTACTAGTCTAAACTCAGGACACTTAATCACTCTCTTTTGAAAATGTGCATATAGAGGACGATTAATCTCTATATTACCATCGATTAAATTTATTGATTCCAAACCATTTTCCTCTGACCAAAAATAATAGCGTTTAGGTTCATTTTCACCATATTCTCGAAATGAGAAATGACTAATATCGATATCATCAAAAAACTTATCTTGCAGTTGTTTGAAATTACTTTTTTCAAAAATCTTTTGGATACCGTTTGCCTCATCAAAAATAAAACTTTGTTCACTCGTATAGACATTGTGATAATCTAATCGATAGTTTAAACCTTGACCAGACATAAAAACACGATTAACTTCACTTGAATTCTTAAAAATTTGCAGATGACCTAAAAGACCATATCTAGCATAGTCATTCTCAAAAAAGCTATGCTCTTCAAAAAATTGATAAATATCACCTAGTAAGACATCTGTGTCACAAAAACCCCAGTAATCATAACCCTTTAACTCTTCTTCAAAGATAAGCCCATAAGCAACTTTATAGTCACATAATTTATAAGGTGTTTTAAGAGAGATTTTAAAATCAAACTTAGACTGAACTCTCTCTCTTAACTCATCAAAAGAAAGAGTTACAAATTCTATATTTTTTGCATTTAAAATTTCAAATTGGTCAATCTTTTGATCCGTATAAATTAAGAAATCAATTTTTTGATTACGTTTAGCGGTCAACAAAAAATATGGGAAAAATTTTGGAAGTCTTCCGAAATATGGAATAATAAGTCTTATTCTTTTCATTTAGTTAGATCCTCTCCACCCTTATTCAGCCAAGTGACAGCATCAAAATAGCGGTGGTACGTTTTCAGATCAATGCCAACGTGTCCTTGCTTTTCAGCTGATTTAAAATGAACTAATGAAGGCAAGTCACTATAATTCTTTGAAGAGAAAATCACCTTACTCTTATATGGAAGCTCTTCAAACTCTTTCATCAGCTCATAAGTACAAGCATCATTGTCATTGAACTTGAAATACAAATTATCCCAATGCATTCTCTTCAAACGGCGGTTCCATTTTTGAGTTGCTTCTTCTTCATCTGCATAATGCAAAAAATGAAGTTCAATATCATCAAGAATTGCAAGAGGGTAGGCGTTATCAAAGTCTTTGATATATTTCGATTCCTGAACAAATTTCAAGGGGATGTTTCCACTCAAATAGTGTTTTAAATTCTTGAGCATCTTGATATAATCAGGCGAAAAGACAAACATCCCTACAAATGGTGTTTGATAAGGCAAGCCCAACTCCTGATATACTTTTCCAGCCCAACAATTATCACAAATGATCGTAAAATTTTTATTCTTGAGTCTTCGTCTAGGAATAAAGTTAATAATTGGATAAATGATTGGTTTTAATTTATTCTTAATTTTTTCAGTATTCATTTTAATATTTCTTATACAACTCCGAAAAATTCCGAATATAACTTTGTAATGAGAAGAGTTCTTTTTGACGTTGGACAGAGGCCTTACCAAATTGTTCTCTCTTCTCAGTATTCTCTGCTAATTCTTGGATAGCCTTAGACAATCCTGTTGGCTCATTTGGCGTGGCAAGAAGGCCGTTATCACCTTCCTTGACCATTTCACAGACACCACCATGACGGTAGCCGACTACAGGTTTACCACAAGCCATAGCTTCTAGTACGACTGTTGGTAGTGGATCTGGATTGGTACTTGGCAAGACAAAGATATCAAACATATTATAGAGCTCTGTTGTCTTACTATAATAATCGATACGCTTGATTTGTTCAGCTACTGGTGATTCTGAAATAGCTTTTTCCAAGTCACCCACGCGCCACTCTTCACCTTCAAATGCACTCCCTGCCAGAAAGGCTACTGCTTTTGAATTAGCCTGTAAGATTGGAGTGACAGCTTCTAAGAAATCGCCTTGCCCTTTCCAAGCATTCACTCGACCAACCATTCCGATAATCAAAGCATCCTGGGCGATACCAAACTGGTCACGAACTGCGCTAGCATCCATCACCTGATAGACCGCATTGTCAACACCATTATAGATGACTTGAACTTGGTCATCTTTTACAAAACGAGACTGCTTGACGTGATTAGCAACAGCATTTGAAACTGTCACAATCGTATCCGCATAGCGCCCCATCAAAAAGTTGATAAAATCTGAAATGGCTTTTGGCTTGACGATAATCTCATGCACATGCCAAATCAAAGGTAATTTCAACTTACGTTTAAGATAAATCCCCTCAAGTACCGCAGTTGTATTGTTGTGAACAAGGGTAATCCCATTTTCTTTAGCATATTGAGCAATCTGTTTGGAGTAACGGTTATAAGAGCCAAAGTACTCAAGAATCCCTTTTGGATTAAAATATTTCCGGCGCAAGATTGGGTAATCAATGACTTTAACCTTAGCACCGACATCTTCTAGAGCACCCACTAAGACACCGTCATTGGGTAAAATAACGTGTGCTTCAAAAGCATCTTTATCCAAACCCTTAATAAGCTCCAACAAAACCTTGTCAGCACCATACATTTCGGCACCAGCGTGAAGATATAAAATTTTCTGCATTTCTATCCTTTAAATACTTTCTCGTAGTCTGTAACAATTTTTTCCCAAGTAAAGGCTTCAGCAATCCGTTGACTTGATTTTTGATTGAGATCTTCGATTGCTTGAGTATCCATTTGTTCAGCCTGATCGATGACATGTGCCAATTGATCTTTCTTCCAATAGAGCGCCCCATCTTCACCGACTTCACGGTTAAAGCCAACATCCAACAAGAGATTGAGCTTAGTAGACTCAAGAGCCTCAAGAAGGGATGGATTGGTACCACCTACTTCATGACCATGGAAGTAAGCAAAGGCATTCTCACGGATGTATTTGAGCAATTCTTGATCATAGACCGTCCCGACAAACTTCACTCGAGGATCTTGATCAAATCCAGTATCTTTACGCAACTGTTCATAGAACTTGTTTTGTTCTACATTGGTAATTAGAACAAAATCTTTTTGGGAGTTTGACTGCATAAAGCCACGAATCATGGCCTCATAGTTGTTTTCCGGTACAAAACGTCCCACGACAAGGTAGTAATCTCCTTCAGTAACTTGCTTATCTGCAAACCAAGTCCGTACTTTCTCGTCTTCTTTACTCAGGATAGACTTGCTTGTATCGGTTCCATAAGCAATATAGGTCGTCTGTGGCTGATACTTAGCATAATCCTTCTGAATATAAGCTTCGATGTTCTTACTATCACAAATCAAAAGATCAGCATGTTTGACCATGAGTTGCTCAGAAAACTTCCAATACTTGCGGACTGGGAGACTCCATTTCGCGCGAAGCCATTCATGACCATCTGGATTGACCATGAGGGTCCCACCGATCGCCTTGATTTTCTTTTTAATTTTTGAGATAAAAGGACCAATCCGGCAAGCCAAGATATAGAAGATCGGAGCTTGATCCTTATTTTCTTTAGCCATTTCAATAGCCTTATTGAGGGCCGCAATATCATAAGCAATAGCACGCGCAGGACCGATATTAGGGACGTCAATATTGTAACAGATTGCTCCATTATGCTCGAAAGTATCTGCTGTAATGTCTGATTTTGCAGAGTTTTCCCGCATACAAGCCACATAATACTGAATTTCTTTGTCTTTTTGGAATTCTGTCAATTTCTCAACAAAGGTTTCAAAACCACCATATTTTGCTGGAATACCTTTGGAACCAACTATATAAATTGATTGTGTCATTTTTCTCCTAACATGGAAAGGACGAAGTAGGCAGTCTCCTACTTCGCTCCTTCTTTTCTAAGTACAACCTTCACGGTCTTGAGCAAGATCTGAATGTCTCTCCAAATCGTCCAATCATCCATGTACGCAACGTCCAGTTTGACCACTTCGTCAAAGTCTGTAATCTCACTGCGTCCGCTCACTTGCCAAAGTCCCGTAATACCTGGTTTGAAGCTGAGTCGGCGTTTTTGGGCTGGCGTATATTCTTGGTATTCGTCAACCGTTGGGGGACGAGTCCCAACCAGACTCATATCACCGATCAGAACATTGTAAAATTGTGGCAATTCATCGAGACTGGTCTTACGGATAAAGCGTCCGATTGGCGTTACCCGCGGATCATTTTCCATCTTAAACATCCCACCTGTCATGGTATTTTGTGCCATGAGATCTTTCTTAATCTCTTCGGCATCCACACGCATGGAGCGGAATTTATAGAAGTTGAAATACCGTCCGTTCTTTCCGACCCGCTTCTGTACAAAGAAGGCAGGTCCGCCATCCTTGCGAATCAGAGGGACTAAGACGATACTCACTAGGCCACAAATCAAGAGACCAAAGAGGGCTCCTGCAATGTCCAAGAGACGTTTAGCAAACACGTGACTCGACTTGTAGAAATTGGTTGAGAAAGTAACAACACTTAGTCCTCCGACTTCTCGAACCCGTTTATTACCTAAGGACGCGAAGTTAAAGGCATTGAGATTGACAGTTACATCGATCCCCATACTCTCAAACTCCGAGACCAAGTCACTAATATTGTAGTCCTCACTTGGCAGATTGATAAACACTTCATCCACCACTTCCTTGGTCACAAAATTCATCATTTGATCTGGCTGCACCACCCGTACACCTGAATGAGCAAAATCAGTATCGTCCATGACAGTGACACCGATTAGTTCTCCATGATAAAGGCTGGGCGAATGCAGAATATCAAACACTTTTTCCATCCGACTGGTCGCTGTGATCAGGAAAATCTTTCTCGAGCTTTTCCGCCGTGGGGAAACAGACCTCCGGTATCTCTTGAGCAAGAGATCCATGACATAGACAGAAAATGTATTCAAAAGAAAGAAGTAGATCATCCCCCGACGAGAGATGGAAAAGACCCCATCGAGCATAAAAGAGGTAAAGGTGATCCCAACAGCGAAAAACACATTGTATTTCAAGACCTGAAAGAGCTCATCCAGGTAACCCCTGCTATAAAAACGATAGGCAATATTGCTAATGTAGAAAGCTACAAAATGTAAGAGATAGAGAATGGCGATCGTCTGTGACGTGTATTCTGCATCCTTAAAAAGACTCACAATGTAAGCTGAAAATAGGACAGCTAAACTTTGAAAGAGAACAATATTTAGTTTTTCCAGTTCAATTCTTTCTTCTCCCATTTCCCCTCAATCCTATTCTTTACTTTTTCCCGTACTCTCCGTAAGATCCGTATCCTCCATACGAACCATATTCAGCAGCTTTAATGTTAAATTTATTGAGCACAACTCCCAAGAAAGGTGTGCCTGTTTGTTCTAATTGGTCCTTAGCTTTTTGGACAGCCTTGCGTCCATTGGCGCCAGATTCCGTGATCAAGACAGTTCCATCACAGCGTTGGGCGATAATGGCCGCATCGATCACAACCCCAATTGGAGGCGTATCGACAATGATGTAGTCAAAATGCTCACGCAGGGCATCCATCATCACAGTGAAGTTCTTGCTTTGCAAGAGACCTGTTGGGTTTGGTGCGACCTGTCCAGATTCGATGATATCCAAATTTGGAAAATCTGTCGCATACAAGATTTGGTCCAATTGGCTACGGCCAGATAAGAAGTCGGTCAAGCCTTGAATCTTAGTACGACTACGGAAAATCCCTGTCATGACAGAGTTCCGGATATCACAGTCGACCAAGAGGGTCTTGTAACCCGCACGAGCAAAGGCAACGGCCAAGTTGGTTGAAGTGGTTGATTTCCCTTCATTTTCTTGAACAGATGAGATAGCGATGACTTTCAAGTCCACCCCACTCAATTGGATATTGGTCGCAAGGGCATTGAAGTACTCTTCTGCCTTCCGAACTTCTTGCAATTTGTTTTTTGAAATTTCTAACGTATTCATGCGATCCCCAGTCTACAGTTTCTTAATATCTGGCACAACACCAAGTAAGGTGAAGCCCATCAGCTCTTCAACGTCTTCTGGTCTCTTAACACGATCGTCCAAGACTTCTACTACGACCATGAGAACCACCATCAAGCCCGCTCCAGCAATAAAACCAAGAAGGACATTGCGTCGGATATTTGGTGAAGAAGGTGTTTGAGGCACTTCTGCTTCATCCAAGGTCGTAACATCTGACACCTTGGTCACAGCAATGATCTTTTCAGCTGCTACATTCCGAAGGCCATTGGCAATACGAGCTGCTTCTTTTGGATCTCCGTCCTTAGCCGTGATCGAAAGGATACGAGTATCTGTCGGAACAGACACACTGATCTTTTTCGACAACTCAGCAGGTGTCATATCGAGTTTCAATTCTTCGATAGCTTGGCTCAAGACATTTTGAGAAAGAATGATCTCACGGTAGTCCTTAACCAAGTAAGAACCAGCCTGCAAATCAGAGTTTGTCAAGGCATTGTTGTCTTGGTTTTGACGGCTGACCACATAGATCCGGCTAGTACTTTGGTATTCTTTCTTGGCTAAAAAGGCACTGTAGCCAAATGCTGCAATGGCAAAGACAAGAGCGACCAAAACGATCGAAAACTTGCGTTTCCATAGGGTCTTCAGCATAGCAAAAACATCAATTTCCACTGCTTGATTTTCTTGATTGTTCATTTCCTAATTACTCCTTCATGTGGATCTCTCCACCTGTTTCATGGTTAGATTAATTCATCCGCTAACAAGAGCTGTTGATTGTCGACAAAGAGCCTTTGTGCTCGTTGTTCTCCGTATTCTTCCTTGATCAAACGATAGGCTTCCGCCATATAAGGCGGTCGTTTATCCACATTGTGCATATCACTGGCCACAAAGTGCACCAAGTCTTTTTCTAAGAAGTACCGAGCTCGTTTTTTGAGTTGTTTTTGCTCATCCCCAAAGAGGCGAGGCTTGAGAACGCTGGAACTATTGATCTGCATGTAGCAGCCCATGTCAATCATCTCTTGCACGCGCTCCTCATTTTTCTCCAAGCACTTGTAGCGCTCGATATGGGCCACCACCGGTGTCACACCTAGATGGAGCAAACGGTCCAAAGCCGTATGGATCTCCTTGTAAGGCGTTCCCATGCTGAATTCAATCAGCGCAAAGCGCGTATCTGCCAAACGTGGAATGATCTTTTCTTCCAGTTTTTTCAAGACATCATTCGTAAAGTAGATCTCTGCCCCGTAATGAATCGTTAAATCTGATGCGACCTCTGCCGCAATTTTTTTCACTTCTTGAAAATTTTCAGAAATCTTTTCTTCGGGAGTTTCAAACATCCCCTTGCGACGATGAGAAGTGGAGATAATGGTCCGCACCCCTTGGCGATAGCTTTCTTCCAATAAGGCACGCGTATCTTCTCTTGTCTTTGGTCCATCATCCACATCAAAGACGATGTGCGAGTGGATATCAATCATTTTTCTTTTCCTTCCATTACTTTTTGAATGGTTTCCTTAGCCTTGGTCAAGCTGGCTTGATCCAACTCCATGACATAGAGGTTGGATCCAGGCATAGCATAAGACGGCAAGTCATTTCGTCCTTGACCAGTAATCGCTTGAGATGTCACCTCATAAGAACCACCCGTTTCTAACTGGGTATTGATCAAGTTCATCATAGTCGGCAACTGCATATTGGTTTGGACAGAATCTTGGAGGTTTCCGATAATCTCGTTGTAGTTGCTTAAGACCTTAGTTGAGGTCAACTTTTTGATAATGGCCGCAATGACTTTTTCTTGGTTTTTCCCACGGTCATTGTCGCCACCTTGGAGTGAGTAGCGTTCGCGAACAAAACCGAGGGCTTGCTCTGAATTCAAATGAACCTTTCCAACCGGGAAATGGAACTTGCCATGCAGGCTCGTGAATTCTTGGTCATTTTCCACATCGATCCCCCCTAGAAGGTCAATCAACTTGAGGAAGGAGGTGAAATTGAGACGAACATAATAGTTAAGCTTGATATCATAGAGATTCTCAAGGGTATGGATCGAAGCATCCACTCCGTAGATCCCCGCGTGGGTCAACTTATCGTTCTGGTTGTTACCACCATCTGCAATCGGTACATAGGCATCCCGTGGAGTCGTTGTCAATAGGACTTGCTTGGTCTTCCGATTAACCGTCATGATGATATTGACATCTGAACGAGAAACCGAGGTTACCGGACCATAGGTATCGATCCCGCTGACATAGATGTTAAAGACATCCGCATTGGCAGACACCTTGCTCGTCGCTGCCACTTCTTTTCGGACCTTGTAGGAATAGATTTTCTTCAACTTCTTCGCATAGTCCGCATCTTCTGCGGCAATGGTATCCTCAAAGGTACTGTTGAGCACCATAGCAGAAGCATTCCCTTCTTGCAGGCTCTTATAGGCATCTAGATAAGTCGGTGCATCCACTACAGAAATTTCCTGACCCTTGGTCTTTTTGATGTTGTCCAAGAGGGCAGTAAGATTAGCTTCGTTATTGTTGCCCTTTGGTGCTACCACTTCCTTGATTTCTTTGATATCTTTGATGTCACTGTCTTTCTTGACATAGACAGCCATCTCAAACTCTGTATAGTTAGAGTGGCCATTGACATTACTGGTCAGATTCAGCAGCTGTTGACTAGCAAATAAAACTCCTGAACTAGCCAATAAGCCGACAAGAAGCAGGACCAAAGTTGTCTTTTTGGCCTGATTTTTGATCACAAACCAAGCTGATAAGAGCAAGAGAAGAGCTAGTAGTGCAATCACGAGAACATTGACATAACGAAAAGCCAAGATGTTATTGGCCAACATGGTATAGGTCGCCCAACTTGCAGTCATAAGCAAAAAAATAAGCAATACGGAATTAATGATTCGCAATTGCCCCCACTTATGTTCTGAACGACGACTCCGTCTCCTTTGTGACATAAATACCTCCAATTAGTCCTAATCATATTTATTGTAACATATTTTTAGCAAAAAATGCATTAATTATCACTTTTTTGTCCATTATGTACATTTAAAAAGTAAGCGTTTTCTGAAACAGGCGAAATCCCTTGTATACTTATGCAGAGAACCTAAAAAAACCGGGTGGAAAACCCGGTTTTTTTGAAGATCCTACAAAAGATCATCTCGTTTGACCTGCTCAAAACTTTCTTTACCGTCATTGAGCTTGTCCCAGATGACGACTTTTCCTTCTTTGAGGGATTTTTGAACATCAATGATCCGCTGGTTAGAAGAGCCACGGAACTGCAACATGAGGTTGCGTTTGCTCTTATCATAGCGGCCATCGACCAGAATATCAATCAGCGAGAGAAGCTCTAGTTTGTCTGGTGTCTCCAGCATCATTTCTTCCCAGGTGTAGCCGGTCCAAGACCAAATATCTTTGTCGGGCAACTCTTTTCTCACGCGCTTGACCAAGGGCAGAAGGATGCCAGTGTTAAGAAAAGGTTCCCCCCCAAGCAGGGTCAAGCCCTGGACATAAGGTTGGGCCAGATCTGCCATGATCTGTTCTTCTAACTCTTTGGTGTAGGGAATACCTGCATTGAAAGACCAGGTCGCTACATTGTAACAGCCCTCACAGTGAAACATGCAACCCGCCACATAAAGGGAGTTGCGCACCCCTTCGCCATCGACAAAGTTAAAAGCCTTGTAATCGATGATGCGTCCTTGACTCAGTTCTTCACTCTTCCATTCACCTGGTTTAGGTGTATTCCATGTCATCCTTCTACTCCACTTCTATCCAATAACGCTCCGTTCCATTTCGAACATCTTCAAATTGACCGCCATTAGCTAAGATAACCGCTCGGCTGGCCGGATTTTCCGTGCTACAAGTCACCAGAGCACGATGGATGTTCTTTTCTTTAGCAACTTGCAGACCTTGACGGAGAGCTTCCTTGGCATACCCCTTGCCTCTTTCAGAGGGACGGATGGAGTAGCCGATATGACCAGCATAATTCAGCAATCCCTCGTTTAGTCTCAGCCGTAGATTCAAAAAACCTAAAGCATGACCTGATTCATCAAACAATACGAACTGAATTGATGGAACGCGATTTTCAGGCAAGTTTATTCCCATTTCTTTATTAAGGTTAGTTTCTAGCCACTCCTCATAATCAAAGTTCTCAGCATTCCAAAAGCCGCCGTCGTGGGCCGACTGGGTCTCTTCGAACTCTGCCATCATGTTTAGAATGGTTTCTTTATCTGCTAATCTTGGTCTGCGTAATTCCATCTTTACCTCCCCCCCATACGAGAAAAGCGAGAGCGGACTCTCACTTTTTCTTATTCTTATTTAAAAATTGTTCTCTCAGGCTGGCTACTCGGTCTTTTTTATTGATTCCACCCTTTGAATGCTTCTCGTGGAATCGTTGAACCTGAGCCTTGCCCTTATCATCTAATTGGTATTTTCCCATAATATCCTTTTCTAATCTGTCACTTGGTGACCAGCTGATTTGATAGTGGATCCATTCATGTGTTTGACCCGTGCAGCGATTTCCTTATGACGGCCATTGACCATCGGACGAGCTTGCGGGTTTCCGAGATAACCACAGGTCCGTTTGACCACATCAACCGTCTTAGGATCGCTATTGCCACAGTTTGGACAAGCAAATCCGCGCTCAGTCGGCGTGAAATCTCCTTCAAAATCACACTTGTAACAACGGTCAATCGGCGTATTGGTTCCGAGATAACCAACCCGGTCATAAGCATAATCCCAAACTGCTTCAAGGGCTTTTGGATTTTGTTGGAGCACAGGGTATTCACAATAGTGGATAAAGCCACCAGACGCCCCAGCTTCAGGATAAACTTTTTCAAAATCCAACTTTTCAAATGGCGTTGGGTTCTTACGAACATCGTAGTGGAAACTATTGGTGTAGTATTCCTTGTCTGTGATATCCGGAACCTTACCAAATTTCTCCGTATCTAGGCGACAGAAGCGGTCTGTCAAGCTTTCTGACGGTGTCGAATAGATGGAGAAGTGGTAATCATACTGGTCAGACCATTCTTCCACGCGCGCTTTCATATCCTTGATGATATCGATCGTGAATTGTTTGGCTTCTGGATTGTGTTCCCAATTTGGACCATAAAAGACGGTTGCGACTTCATAGAGTCCGATATAGCCAAGAGAAACGGTCGCTCTGCGATGACGGAAGAGTTGATCTACCTGGTCATACTTGCCCAAGCGTTTCCCGAAAGCCCCATATTGGTAGAGAATCGGCGCATTGGCTGGTGTCGCTTCTTTGGTACGTTCCACGCGGTAAACCAAGGCATCTTCAGCAATGTTCATCCGTTCATTAAAGATTTGCCAGAACTTCTCCTTGTCTCCGCCTGATTCCAAGGCAATCCGAGGTAAATTGACTGTCACAACCCCTAGGTTCATCCGGCCAGAATTGACTTCCACACCATTCTCGTCCTTCCAACCTTGAAGGAAAGAACGACATCCCATCGGTACCTTGAAGGAGCCTGTCAACTCGACAATCTTGTCATAAGACAAAACGTCTGGATACATGCGCTTCGTAGCACATTCCAAGGCCAATTGCTTGATATCATAGTTAGGGGTTCCAGGCTCTAGGTTGAGTCCCCGCTTGAGGGTAAAGATTAATTTTGGAAAAATGGCTGTCCGATGTTCCGATCCAAGCCCCTTGATTCTGATTTCCAAAATCGCCTTTTGGATTTCCCGCTCAAAGCGATTGGTTCCTAGACCAAAACCAAGCGAAGTAAAGGGAGTTTGTCCGTTCGAGGTAAAGAGCGTATTGATCTCATATTCCAGCGATTGCATGGCATCATAGATATCTTTTTGAGTCTTGCTCCAAGCATAGTCCTCTTGCTTTTCAGGAAGCACCCACTCTTTTGCATCTGCCAAGTGTTTTTGGTAGTTCTTTTCTGCATAAGGGGCCAAGACTTCATCGATCCGGTCAGCTGAGCACCCCCCGTACTGACTAGAAGCTACATTGGCAATAATCTGCGAAATTTGAGCCGTTGCAGTTTGGATGGATTTAGGACTTTCTACTTCTGCATTCCCAATCTTAAAGCCATTTCTGAGCATACCTTCAAAATCGATCAAACAGCAGTTGGTCATCGGTGTATAAGGGCTATAGTCCAAATCATGGTAGTGAATATCCCCTTTTTGATGGGCATTGGCTACGTGTTTGGGCAACATTTTAAGACCAATAGACTTACCGACAATCCCTGCCGTCAAGTCCCGTTGCGTATTAAAGACATCGCTGTCCTTATTGGCATTTTCATTGACAACCGCTTGGTCCTTGTTGAGGAGTTTTCCAATCGTAAAGTTGATATCCGTCGCTTTTGAGCGCTCAAAATCCCGCTGAGTCCGATAAGTAATGTAGCTCTCAGCAATCGCATATTCGTTGGCTTGAAGCAATTCATGTTCAACAACGTTTTGGATCTCATAGATCTTCACGCCATTTGGAAAACGTTCCAAGATCTCTGCGATCACACGATCGACAATGGCTTCTAGTTTGGCTTCCATCACTGGAGTGAGAGAAGTCACTTCTTCTGTCGCCTTCAACAAGGCTTTATAAATTTTTTCAACATCGAATTGAACACGACGGCCATCTCGTTTTTCAACAAAAATATCCGGGGCCATTCTCAGTTTTTCTTCTCTCAAGGTGATCATACCAAACATGCCTCTCTTCATTTATTTACATACAAGTTGTATTATACCACTCCAAAAATAAAAATCAATATCTTGTGGTGAAAATTCTAAAAAACTTTCTAAAACACAAGATATTGATTTTCTTAAGAGCATTGATAGAGTTTGAAATGACGGTATTTCTTCTCAACCAGACGATAATTTTCTTTGAGCAAGTCCTTCATATTGGAGGTCAACTCCACCTGATTGTTGACCACAATATACTTCGGTTCAGACCGATCGATTTGTTGGATCACATTGGTCCGATTTTCATTAATTCCCAGATAAGACATTGGGGTCAATAAGGCAGAAGCTGCCAAACGATCACTTTCTTGATAGAGAGTAGCTGTCGCATCCCAAGCATAAATGGTATCTTTCGACTTGGTGTGATTTTTAATGTAGCTGGCAATAGCGCTCCGTTCACTGGATTGACCAGACTGAAGCACAACATCTTGAACCACCGGATTCGCCAACAGATAGACAAGGGCTACTAGCGGTAAGAAAACTTGGCTTGTAAAGTAAGCGGCCCAAACTTCCTTGTTTTTCTTCTTCCGACCACGACGTTCGATCCCATCGTTTTCTTCCCCATCTCGTGAGAACCAGATCGCAAACAAAGGAAGAACAAATGGCAACATTGGCAACAATTGGTAAGCGCCTTGCTCCGGAAGACCAATAGACACGATGAGGACTACCAGGCTACCTGCCCATCCCATAAAGCGGAAGATCCGGCGAGCACTGCTATTTTGCTTCGTAAAGGACATCAAAAAGGCAGAGACCAGACCAAAGGCCAGCGCCAACAGTCCATAATAAATGGCATTACTGAAGGTCTGTCCATTGCTAAAATTCAAGGCATTAAAGACATAGGTTACTTGGTTAATGGCATAGCCAAAAGTCTGATTCAAAACGGTGATATAGCCAATTGGATAAAAGACGAGTGAAAAACCAAGGAGAGCTGCTAGCAGTTGATAAAAGCCACGCGCCCATCTCTTCTGCTTGATGTTAAAGGCTGTTAATCCAAGGAAGGCCAACAAATAAAACAAGGCACTGGTCATCGGATCAATCAGGAAAGCCACAGCTGCAATCGCACCATAAAGGATAAAGCCTTCATCCTTACGATGCCCAATCAAATAAGCCAAAATGAAATTCATGCTGGCAAATAGGATTGGAAGGCTAAAGAGAGTCACATAAGTCCCTCCAAAACCAAGGCCTAACACCAAGAAATAAAAGAGTAACTGGACATTCTTCGCTGTATCTTTATCAGACACCAGCAAGCGCACAACCCGATAGAGGTAAGTCCCCGCAAAGAAGAGGGCAATCGCTTGAAGGATCATCAAGATCCAATGTCCACCAGCTAAACTTCCCAACCAGTTGATTGCATAATAGAGCAGACCATTGGTTCCGTAAAAATCACCAAACGGTACTTGACCCTTGGTCATTGCCCAGCCAGCATACAAGTTTTGAGATTGTTGATTGGTTGCAAAACGGGTTAAAAACGGCACCCCGACATGCAATAAACTAATCAAAAGACTCAACACAAAAGGAATCGCTAGGGGCACTGGACGCTTGGATTGACGACGGATAGGCTCAACTGCCACATCTGCCTCTAGCTCTTCCGTATTCTCTTCTACCTTAGATGCTTCCGCTTTTGTCGTTTCAACTCCCGCCTTACGCGAACGACGACTCATCCGACTGAGCGGTTGCTCCGGTTCCTGTTCTGATTCTTGTGTGGGTTCTGCTACTGCTTCTGGCTTGGCATCACTAATTTCCTCTGATGCCTCCATTGCAACCGGCTCCTCCAAGACTTCTGCCTGTTGGCTATGAGTCGGTTCTTCTTCACGAAAGACTGATTTATCTAGCACTTCGCGAATTTCACGTGTATCCTGAAAACTATCTCCCACGTGAATCCCTAATTTTTTCGAAGTCATTTCTTGCTCTTTTTCGCTCATTCTTTTTCCTTTTCTTCGCTATTCCTCTGCTCTTTCCTTTTAGAAAAAAGCCCATTATCTTCTCTAGTATACCAAATTCTGCCGACCATGTCAGCCTCTCGCCACATAGTCCTATGGAAAAAGAGTCAGCCCCCTCGGTTTCTGACTCTTTCTTCTGTATGCCCACACCTATTACAACATCGGTGCGAACAATTGCATAATTTCCTTGATTAAGCTTTGGTGCCATGTAAAGCGGAAGGTATCTTCAGTGATTTCTTGGGATACTTCAAAGATGTTGTCAAAATCCGCCCGGATCTCTTTCAGAGCAGGCGTCCGATACATCCAGACCGCATTTTCATAGTGATGGACCAGACTGCGGTAGTCAAAGTTAATCGAGCCCACAACCGCCATTTCATCATCTGCTAGGACTTGCTTGCTGTGGACAAAACCAGGTGTGTACTCATAGATCTTCACTCCTGCATCCATCAAATCTAAATAAGCCCCACGCGTAACGATTTGGATCAATTTTTTATCCGGAATATGCGGAGTCACGATCCGAACATCCACCCCACGAAGGGCAGCATTGCGGATATCTTCTGTCAAATCATAATCGATGATCAAGTAAGGAGTCGTGATATAGACATAATCCGTCGCTTGGTTGATCATATTTTGATAAACCGTCTTTCCAACCTGCGACTTGTAAATCGGCTTTGGTCCACTCCCATAGGGAATGTAGAGCCCTTCTCCTTCGACCGCCTTATTTTCAATATGGTAGCGGTCAAAATCCTCGATTTCCCCACGGTTGATGTACCAGTTCATGAGGAAGAGTCGCGTTAAGGCCTTAACAGCTCGTCCATCTAAACGGATGGCACTGTCCTTCCAGTGACCAAACCGCTCAATGTGGTTGATGTACTCGTCTGCCAAATTGACACCACCCGTATAGCCGATCTGCCCATCAATGACCAGAATCTTGCGGTGGTCTCGGTTGTTATAAGCTACTGTCAAACGGGGGATCACCTTGTTAAACTTATGGGCATCAATCCCCTTCTTTCGCAATCGTTTGGTATAGTTCCCAGCCAAGGTTGCCATACAGCCGATATCATCATAAAGGAGTTTGACCTCAACCCCCTCTTTCACTTTCTGCTCTAAAATCTCTAAGATACTGTTCCACATCAAGCCCTCATCAATAATGTAAAACTCGATGAAGATAAATTTTTTCGCCGCTCGCAGATCCTCTAGTAGTTGCTCATACATGTCCTCTCCTAGAGGGTAAAAGGTCGATGCCGTCCCATTGTAGAGATCTGCATTGTGGTCCATGGACAAAATCGACTTGACCAAGCCATAAACCGCCTTGCTTTCTTGCTTGAGCTCCTTACGCAACTGATGACTATTGTCCTCTCGAAACTTCATGGACTCCATATTTTTCAGCTGGATCATTTCCTTTTTGGACAAACGCCGCTCTCCAAACATGAGGTATAAAAGCGATCCAAAGACAGGAATGACGGCAATCAAGAGCCAGGTCACCTTATTTTCAGGCGGGGTATTTCGATTAACAATAGCTAAGATTGTCGACACATATAAGAGCCCAATGACTGCAACAGATAGCCAATGAGGGAACCATCTATTAAGCCAGAAGAAGGCCGCAAAGGATGCCCATAGTTCAAAGCCCATAAACAAAATACTAAATCCATATTTGGACATTAATAGACGTAATTTTCGAAAGGTCACAGCATCCTCCTTTTTTCTTTCTACTAGTATACCAATTCTTTTTACCCGTTGCAACGACCAACCAAACCCCTTCTAGACAAACAAAAAGAGAGCTGGGACAAAAGTCCTAGCCTCTCATTATTTTTGGACTGTCGAGCAAGACGCAGTGGTTTAGTGGGATATACTACGCTGATTTCATCAGCTTTTACAGCCTTACTCAACTGTGCGGAGGTGGGACAACGAAATCGAATTCTAACGAATTACCGATTTCTGTCCCACTCTCCCTCTTGTTTCGTCCCTTATTGCTTGGTCAGAACGATAATTCCTTGATCATCCTCTGCTTGCTCTAAGTCTTCTAGTGACAACTGATCTCCTTCGATCCGATAGCGATAAGGTTCATCCCCGATACGCATGGATTGATTGACCGGATCAATACTAACCTCTTTGGTCTCTTCTTCGCCATCAGCGTCTTGCACTGTAAATGTGCCTTTTTGACCCGTCACCACCAGCAGAATCGTACTCTCCTCATCCTGCCCTCGATAGCTTCCGTCTATAGACACTCCTTGCTCTGGCTTTTCACTGGTCGAAGCCACTGTCTCAGATGAACTTGAGCTAGCGCTGCTAGAAGTCTGAGTTGCTTTTTCTTGCTGGCTACAAGCAGTCGGGAAAAGGGCTACTGCCAAGGTCAGTATAGACATGATTTTTTTCATTAAGATTGACTCCTTTCGCCATAACCGTATACTATCTACCACCAGTATACGCCAAGAAAGTCTTTAGGTCAATTGTTTACCCCTCTAATAAAAATGCCCTTACTTCTGCAATAAAATACAAAGATCCTGTCACAAATAAGACCTCATCTGGACGACTCTGATTCCTAAATTCTTTGATATAGGCCTTGTAGTCAGCTACATAGGGTAGGTCTTGTCGATCGCCCTGCGCCACTACTTCTCCATAATGGAAGGTCGTCAAAATCAATTCAGCTTCTGGCAAACCTGTTTGAAGGGCTTCGAGCATCCCGCTGTAGTCTTTTCGCTTGAGGGCCCCAAATAAAATCTTCACGCGTTTCCCGGCTAAGCTCTTTGCAAACTCAATCAAACGCAGCATGGCGTGAGGATTATGGGCGCCATCCAAATACAACTGGTCGCCAAATAACTCTAGACGTCCCGGCCACCGCGTCTCTTGTAAGGCCAGTTTGACCTGATCCATATCCACTTCTTGATCTAGGCCTTCCATGTAGAGGAGAAAGGCCTCTAGAGCTACTGCAGCATTTTCCCGTTGGTAATCACCCTTCAAGCCCAGAGACGGCAAGACAAGTTCCACGTTTTCATTCCAAAAACGATCCCGCTCTAAGCCAAAATCTTTCTGAAAGGCATGGAGATCCACAGCCAATTGCTCCGCTTTTTCTTGACAAACAGCTGCTGCTTCATCAGATAAGGGCCCCACCACAGCTTTCTTATCCTTCTTAAAGATCCCTGCCTTTTGCTGGGCGATTTCCGCAATCGTCCCTCCCAGTGTTTCCTGGTGATCCAGGCCAACCGAAGTGATCACTGCGATCTCTCCTGTCACTACATTGGTCGTATCTAGAAGCCCACCGATACCAACTTCCAATAAGACCACATCCACAGCCTGTTCCTTAAAATACAAGAGGGCCATGAGGCAGATAATCTCAAAGTAAGAGAGTTGGTCCTGAGTTTGAAGCAAGGCCTGCTCCATTTGTTGGACTTCTTGACCAATCCGAGTAAAATCTTCATCAGAAATTGGCTGATCCCCAATACAAATCCGATCATGGATACTGATCATATGAGGAGAAGTAAAGGTCCCAACCTTCTTCCCGTGAGCCATCAACAATTGACGCAGAAAGGCGATTGTGGATCCCTTCCCATTGGTTCCTGTCACATGAAGGATCGGATAAGCCTTATCCGGCCTCCCTAAAAGGCTGACTGCCTGCTCCATACGATCCAGTCCCGATCGAAAATTCAGACCGATCCGACTATTCATCCATTGCTCAATCTTATTCACATCTTCCTCCTAAAAGAAAAAAGCGACAAAACCTCTTATGACGTTTGCGCTCCTTTCTTTTGTAGTTATTTCTTTCTCATTTTTACAGCAAGTCCATCGGACATTCCAACTCTTTCTAGTTTCTAGGAGTTGGGCTAAAAACGTCCCCCGGACTTACTTGCGGTCTTTGTTTCTAGCGCAAGGGTAAAAACATCCACTGGATGTTTCAACTCTTTCTAGTTTCTAGGAGTTGAGGTGATACAGTCCCCCGGACTTACCAACTCTTTCTAATTTCTTGGAGTTGGGGTAAAAACATGCACTGGATGTTTTTACTCCTCCATAAAGCTGTTGAAGACTTCTTCGATCATATCCCATTCTGCATCTGAGTCTTCTGGGATTGGTTGAAGGTCGCCTTCTGTTCCGTCTTCGTTTTCTGTAAATGAGTAAGCTTGGATTTCAACTTCGCCGTTTTCATCTTCTTCTGCATTTGCAGGGATCAAAAGGACATAGTTCTTTCCAAATTCTTCTTTGCCATCGATGGTCAAAAGAATTTCAAACAAGGTTTCATTTCCTTGTTCATCCACCAATGTGATTAATTCACGTTCTTCATGGTCGTGGTTATGATCATGTGCCATACTATTCTTCCTCGTTTTCTTTCTAAAAATTACGATCTAAATAATTTTGTAAAATGAGCTGCGCCGCTAACTTATCAATAACTTTTTTGCGTTTGCTTCGGCTAACGTCTGCTTGCTCAATCAACATCCGCTCTGCAGCAACTGTTGTCAACCGTTCATCTTGGTAGTCGACTGGCAACCCAAACTTTTCAGCAATCATTGCGCCATAAGCCTGACTGGCTTCCACACGCGGTCCGCTTGTGTTGTTCATGTTTTTCGGCAAGCCCACAACAAAACGGTCTACCTTGTATTGAGCCACTAATTCGGCTAAGCGCTCCAAACCGAATTCTTTTTTGTCTTCATCGATTTGGATGATTTCAAGACCCTGAGCTGTAAAACCGAGAGGATCACTCACAGCAACCCCGACGGTCTTTGAGCCAACATCCAATCCCATAATTCTCATTAGAGGTCTATTCCTTGCCCTTTCAAATAATAACGTACCAATTCTTCCACGATCTCATCTCGTTCATATTTACGAATTTGGTTCCGTGCATTATTATAACGAGGTACATAGGCAGGATCACCACTGAGTACGTATCCTACGATTTGATTAATTGGATTGTAGCCTTTTTCATCCAGTGACAAGTAAACATCTTTCAATGTCTCGCTAATTTCCTTACGATTTGAATCATCAAGATTAAAACGTACTGTTTCATCTGTAAATCCCACAAGAACACCCTCTTTCCTTAGAATATTACTATTATACCATAATCAAGAGTTTTCCACAACGGTCAAGCCCTTGATTTTACAGCTTTTTCAAGCATTTTTGAGCTATTTCAGTTAAACTGTTTTTTTATTTTTGCTCACTTGCTCCAGCATTGATAAGATTGTCCGCAAATTGACTCGGTGTTAACTTCAACAACTCTGGTAAGTGATTGTTTTTGAAGTAAGTCATGCCTTCGGCCTTCTTCACATCCATCGCTTCAAAGTCATAGGTGATCGTCACCTTGTATTCATTCTCATTTTCCAAGGTCAAATCAGCTGTGAAACCTGGCACTGTCAAAGCTTCCTTAAAGGCATCATCCTTGTTAAAGGATTCTCTCAATTGCTTTTGTGCTTCCTCGACTCCAACCTGTTGGATTCCTTTTTTCAACTCCTCATCGGTTGCCGTCACATTGATGGTCTCCAATTTTTTAAAGGTGTTCCCCACATAGGTGACGATTTGCGTCTGTTGTGTCCCCTTGTCATCTTTTGGAAAGACAAAGGTCCTAGTGATGACTTTATTTTCTTCAGCTTTTTGCAGAATACTCTTATTATCCTTTTGCAGCTGCTCTGCTTTTGCTTGGAGCGCCTTTTGTTCACTTGAATTTGGCGTTTTCGCTTGTTTTTTTTGACCGCATCCAGTCAAACACAAGGCAAGCGCACCCAATAAGAAGATTTTCCTTTTCATTTTCCATTCCTTACTAGTTATTGTTTTCTAAAATATTGTATCATAGATTTCGTAAAATGGCGCAGTAAACTGCTTTTCATTCCGATTTTTAAAAAGAAAAAATCAGAAACAAATTGTTTCTGATTTTCAATCACTTTAAAGAGCTGCACGCATCCGCGCTTCTGCATTTTCTACATTTCTAACTGATCGTGGCAAGAAGGCACGAATATCATCTTCTTTGTAGCCCACTTGGAGACGTTTGTCATCTACCAAGATCGGACTTTTAAGAATACGAGGTGTTTCCATGATGATGTCAATGACTTCATTGACACTCAAGTCTTCGATGTCCACTCCTAGATTTTTAGCGTATCGATTTTTTGAAGAGACAATACTTGCCACTCCATTTTCAGTCTTTGTAAGGATATCCAATAATTCTTCTTTGGTGATCCCTTCCTTACCGAGATTTTGTTCTTTATAAGTTAGCTGGTGAGCGTTGAGCCAAGTCTTTGCTTTTTTACAGCTGGTGCAACTTGACACTGTATAAATTTTAATCATGCATGCACTCCTTTCGCTACACGATAATACTATCGTATTAAATTATAACACAAAAACCATCAGTCTAGCGACCTATTTTGAAAAAAATTAATCTTCAATTTCAATCGCATCATCTAAATCTAGAGTTACTTCTTCTACGACAGGAGCTGCTTCTTCAGTTTTATCAAGGGTTTTCACTGCTTCGTCTTCTTCGATCAAACCAAAATGAACCCGAACCTTGTGGTCGATTTCGTCAAAAATTTCTGGGTGGTCAGCCAAGAATTTCTTAGCATTTTCAGATCCTTGACCAATTTTTTCGCCGGTATATGAGTACCAGGCACCAGCTTTTTGGATGATATCCAAATCTGTTGCAATCTTCACCAATTCACCTGTACGTGAAATTCCTTCCCCGTACATGATTTCAACCATGGCTTCTTTGAACGGTGGAGCTACCTTGTTCTTCACAACCTTGATCTTGGTTTCCTTACCAACGTTGGTATCTTTTTGGTCCCCAGTCCCCTTGATTTGAGTGTTCCCACGAACATCTAGACGGACAGAAGCGTAGAATTTAAGGGCACGACCACCAGGTGTGGTTTCAGGGTTCCCAAACATGACCCCAACTTTTTCACGCAATTGGTTGATAAAGATGGCAATGGTCTTCGTCTTATTGATCGAAGCTCCGAGTTTACGCATCGCTTGGCTCATCATCCGCGCTTGCAAACCAACGTGGCTATCCCCGATATCTCCATCGATTTCCGCACGTGGTACCAAGGCTGCAACAGAGTCGACAACCACCAAATCAACCGCACCAGAGTCGATCAATTTACCAGCAATTTCAAGTCCTTGTTCCCCTGAGTCTGGTTGAGACAAGAGAAGTTCGTCGATATTGACCCCAAGAGCTGCTGCATAAGATGGATCCAAGGCATGCTCGGCATCGATAAAGGCAGCAATGCCCCCTTCTTTCTGTGCTTGCGCTACTGCATGGAGGGCAACGGTTGTTTTACCAGATGATTCTGGACCATAGATTTCGATGATCCGACCTTTTGGATAACCACCAGCACCCAAGGCAATATCAAGCGCCAAGGAACCAGAGCTCATGACTTGTACTTTTTGCTCTGCACGTTCACCCAAACGCATGATCGATCCCTTACCAAAGTCTTTTTCGATCAATTTCAGGGCATCATTGAGCGCTTTTTCACGCTCATCTCCAAATTTCTTAGAGATATCATCTAATTTTTTCTGTTTTTTCGCCATTCTTTTCTCCTATTTTTTACTATACAGGAAATGCATGCAACTCACTGACGTTTTCCGGTCTTTGAAAGGCACATTTCCTATCCATTTTTAGAATTATTCTTCATTTGGCACAAGCTTCATTATACCAAATTTTCACCATTTAATACAGCCAAGCGCACCAAATTAAAGGCATGAAGAACTGCAATTTCGCGGACATCCGCCCGGCTACGTCCAGCGATATTAACTTGGACACTATCCACTCCATTTGGAGTCGCAAGTCCGATAAAGACAGTCCCTGCTGGGTGCCCTTCTAGACTATCTGGCCCCGCAACTCCGGTCAGGCTAACACCATAATCGGATCCTGTTAACTTACGGGCCTGTGAAGCCATGGCTTGAGCTGTAAAATGAGACACCACTCCATGTTGCTCCAACTCTTGAGCTGGAATAGACAACATCTTGCTTTTTTCTTCCAGACTATAGGTGACAAAACCACCTGCAAAGATGCTAGACGCCCCTGAAAAATCTGCCAAAGTCGCTTGGAAGAGGCCAGCCGTCAGGCTTTCTGCAGCTGTAATGGTCTTACCAGTCCGTTTCAAGAGATCAAAGGCCACCTTGGCCATCGAATTGTCATCCCCATAACCGTAAAACAACTCTTGCAAAGGTTGATGATCCAGGGTGTGGCGTGATAAGATTTCCTTTTCTAAGACATCGAGCTTAGCATCCGCTGAAGCTTGATCCTTCGCCTTTGTAGATAGACGCAAGGTTACTTCTCCTGTCTTGGCATAAGGGGCAACTGTCGGATCACTCTGCTCTTCAATGATATCTGCTAGGATCGTAACCAGCTGGCTTTCCCCAATTCCAAAGAAGCGCAAGACTCTTGAAAAGAGCTGTTCCCCTGTTGTCAAATGAGGCACCAATTGTTCATTGACCATGGGTTTTAACTCACTTGGTGGACCAGGTAGAACGACATAGGTCACACCGTCGACTTCAATCAAACCTCCAACCGCGAGACCTGTACGGTTTTGAAGGGGGATTGAACCGGCAATCAATTGTGCTTGTCGCTCATTATTGGGCGTCCGGACATAATCAGGGCGACTGGCAAAGAAGGTGTCGAGTTTGGCAAGCGCTGTTGGATCAAAAACCAGTTCTTTCCCTAAAAACTTAGCAAGGGTTTGCTTGGTCAAATCATCCTCTGTTGGCCCAAGTCCACCACATAAAATCACCAAATCACTGCGTTTTGAAGCTGTCTCAATGGTCGAGAAGAGGCGACCTTCATTGTCTCCTACCGCCACATGATAATAGACATCAATCCCTAAACTAGCCAATTTTTCAGACAAGAATTGAGCATTGGTGTTGACAATTTGTCCTGTTAGAATTTCTGTTCCAACTGCAATAATTTCCGCCTTCATGGTGCCTCCTACTTATACTATTCGTAATTTTCATTTCATTTTAACACAATTTCCTAAATTATTAAAAAAACAGATTGAAGATAAAGTCCATTTTGGACAACTTTCTTCAATCCTTTTCTTTTAGTGTATAAAGTAAAAACTCTTAGAAATACCATTACATCAGCATTCCTAAGAATTTTAACTATGTGGCAATCAACTTCTAAAGGGCTATTTTCTATTGTTGATAGAGCTTATCCATATTCTGAAGCAACCATATCTAGTAGTTGCTTTTTTACTACTTTCTTGATCTAAAAGCCTTCTTCTGGCTCTAATTCTTGTTGTTTCCCCTCATTTTTTGTGATACAATAGCATCAATTTTTTCTAGGAGGATGAGATATGGTTTCTACTATTGGTATTATAAGTTTATCTAGTGGGATTATCGGAGAGGACTTTGTCAAGCACGAAGTGGACTTGGGGGTCCAACGACTCAAAGACCTGGGACTCAATCCTATCTTTTTACCTCATTCACTAAAAGGCTTAGACTTTATCAAAGAACATCCCGAAGCTCGCGCGGAGGATTTGATTCAGGCATTTTCTGATGATAGTATCGACATGATCCTATGCGCCATCGGTGGAAACGATACCTATCGCTTGCTACCTTATCTTTTTGAATATGACCAATTACAAAAAGTTATCAAACAAAAGATTTTTCTTGGCTTCTCGGATACGACCATGAACCATCTCATGTTGCATAAACTAGGAATCAAGACTTTTTATGGGCACTCCTTCTTTGCAGACATTTGTGAGTTAGACAAAGAAATGTTGCCATATAGCTGCCACTACTTTAAAGAATTAATTGAGACTGGTAGAATCTCAGAAATCCGCCCTAGTAACGTTTGGTATGAGGAACGGACTGATTATAGTCCCAAGGCTCTGGGAACACCTCGTGTCAGCCATGCAAATACAGGTTTTGACTTGTTACAAGGCAATGCTCAATTTGAGGGAGAAATCCTCGGTGGTTGTCTTGAGTCTCTCTATGATATTTTTGACAACTCTCTACACGCAGATAGCACAGACCTCTGCCAAAAATACAAACTTTTCCCTGACTTGTCAGACTGGGAAGGAAAAATTCTCTTGCTAGAAACAAGCGAAGAAAAGCCTGAACCTGACGACTTCAAAAAGATGTTGCGGACTTTAAAGGACACGGGCATATTCGCGGTCATCAGTGGACTCTTGGTCGGAAAACCTATGGATGAGACTTTCTATGACGACTATAAAGAAGCACTATTGGATATCATTGATAGCAATATCCCGATTGTCTATAATCTGAATGTCGGACACGCAACTCCAAGAGCAATTGTCCCCTTCGGAGTACACGCCCATGTAGATGCAACGGAGCAAGTCATCCACTTTGACTATAACAAATAAAGCTGAGAGGAATTTCTCAGCTTTTTTTCTATATTCTCAGATACTCTAGTTACCTATATTCACTAATCACCGTTTTTCCATTCACAAGCATTCTCATGATCATTGACCAGGCCTACTGCTTGTAGGTAGGACAGGACCGCAACGGGACCTGTAAACTTAAAACCACGCTTTTTGAGGTCCTTGGCTAGCTTCTCAGAAAGAGCTGTCTTCACTGGAGCCTGTCGGTAATCTGGAACATCATTGACGATGGTTTTCCCATCGACAAAAGACCAAAGATAAGCATCAAACGATCCAAATTCTTCCTGGACTTTTAAAAAGGCTTGAGCATTGGCCCGTGTCGCAAAGATCTTGGCACGATTGCGGATGATGGCTGGATTGTCTAACAAAATTTCCAGTTCAGAGTCGGTCATCTCTGCGACGCGTTGAATTTGGTAACCATGAAAAGATTCTCGGAAAGCCTGCCGTTTATTGAGCACCGTTTCCCAAGATAGACCGGCCTGATAGGTCTCCATACAGAGTAACTCAAAAAGTGCCTGATCATCATGCAGAGGCCGACCCCATTCTTCATCATGGTAGGCTACATAGAGAGGGTTATTCATTTTGACCCAACCACAACGTTTTGGCATCTTCTTCTCCTATTTGACCAACATCTTAAGGGCTGACTTGATATAGTTCTCTGCTGTATCGGTCGTTCCTTCAAAGAACTTCTTGATTTTCTTAAGTTCCGTTGCCTTGTAGCCCAATGCTAACATGGCTTCCATAGCTTCTTCAAGGGCTTGGTTTTCTTCTGCAACTTTGGCTTTGGACTGAGCCGGTGCATCTTCTAGATCAAGATTGATCTTACCTTCCAAGTCCAGCACCATCTGTTGGGCTGTTTTCTTGCCGATCTTTGGAAACTTGGTCAAGTAGGTGATGTTCTTGCTTTCGATGGCTTGGACAAGGCCTGCATTGTCATCTGCAGCGATAATAGCCAGAGCTGAGACAGGTCCAATCCCAGAGACTGAGATCAAGTTTAAAAAGAGCTTTTTCTCTTCTTCGGTTGCAAAACCATAAAGAAGGTGGGCGTCTTCCCGGACCACTTGGTGCAGGTAGACTTGCACCTCTTGGTTCATTTTGCCAGAGTAGGCATAGGGATTGGCCACATGCAAGAGATAGCCGATCCCAGCTGTTTCTACCACAATGTATTTAGCGGTGATTTTCGTTAAAATTCCTTTAATGTATTCGTACATAATCTTCCTTTATTGTTTGTTTAATACTTGCCCAATTCCCGTAGACTGGTGTGATTTTCTTGAATACGTCGGAACATCTTTTCCATGTCGGACTTGGTGAAGTTGACCAAGACCGGACGGCCATGAGGGCAGTTATAAGGGTTGTCACATTGGGACAGTTGGTAGATGAGATCGCGTGCAGAGTAATCGTCCAGTGTGTGATTGGCCTTGATGGAGCGTTTGCAGGACATCATGATGGCCAACTCAGCCCGGTATTTCTTGATGGACACTTCCTTGGTCAAAAGGAGCATATCACACATTTCATAGATGCCCGACTCGATCTCTTCTTCCTTCATCCAGATCGGATGCTCCCGTAAGATCAACTGGTTAGCTCCATATTCTTCTAAGTAGACGCCCACTTCTTCTAAGAGGTGCTTGCGCTGTTGCAGGCGGATCAGATCGTCTGTAGGGAACTCAAAGATATAAGGCACTAGCAGTTGTTGCTGACTGCCGTCTACGTTCCCGATGCTCTCCCGGTATTCTTCGTATTTGACCCGCTCTTGGGCCGCGTGCTGGTCAATGATATAAAGGCCTCCATTGCCTTGGGCAAAGAGATAGGTTCCATGCATCTGACCAAAATATTCCAACTCTGGGAAGGTCGAATGTTCTTCCCCATTCAACTTATCATAGGCCTTGTCTAGACTGGCCAGATCCAACTCTGGGTGGTCCAGTTCATCATAAACCGCAGTCTTTCTTTCTGCAAACTTGATCGCGCTTGTTGGTTTTTCTGCTGGGTTTTCTTGACTTGTAGAATCAGCAGTTACCTCATCTGTCAGAGGCCGTTGAGGATCTGCCACTTCTGGTCGAAGTTTGAAATCTTGACTCTCTCGGTCATAATAGAGACGGTTTTCCTTTAAAGGCAGGGTCGTCTGTACCGGTTTTTCTGTTCGACGAATGGTCGACTTGGCTAGATTTTCTAGAGCATCCGGAATCAGATCCTGCTCTTTCAAAGCATTCGCAATAGCCTGGGAGATCAAGGCCATCAGTTCCCGTTCTTTGGAGATACGAACCTCTTGCTTGGTCGGGTGAACATTGACATCCGCTAAGTAAGGATCGATCTGGATATTAATGATCGCGAGCGGGAAGCGGCCCACCATGAGTTTACTACCGTAGCCATCTAAAATAGCCCGATTGAGCAAGAAATTCTTGATGTAACGGCCGTTGATAAAGAGGCTGATGTAATTGCGATTGGCACGAGTCAATTCAGGCAAAGACACAAAGCCCGTCACTTCAAAATCTAGATCGCGATTTTCAATGGCCACCATCTTCTTGGCAGACGCCAGGCCATAGACACCCGCAATCGCTTGCCGGAGATTACCCGTCCCCGCTGTTTTGGTCATTTCTTTTCTATCATTGATCAAGGTAAAGGCAATCTCAGGATGGGCCAAGCTCAAGCGGTTGAGAATATCCACGATATGGGATAGCTCTGCCTGCTGGCTCTTTAAATACTTGAGACGAGCAGGTGTATTAAAAAAGAGATCTTCCACTGTGATCTTGGTCCCAACAGGGCTTGTCGCTGGCTCCAACTCCTCAATTTCGCCACCCTTTGCGACCAATTTGGTCCCGTGGGCAGCTCCTTCTTGCGCCGTTAGAAGGGTTAGAATACTAACAGAAGCAATGGAAGGCATGGCCTCACCACGAAAACCAAGCGTTCGAATACGAAAAAGATCCGCTTGACTCTTGATCTTACTGGTCGCATGTCGACGGAGGGCCAAAGCGACCTCATCGTGCGCAATTCCTTCCCCATTGTCTGTAATCCGAATCGACTTCAATCCTGCTTCTTCGATTTCAACAACGATCTGGCTAGCCCCAGCATCGATCGAGTTTTCAACCAATTCCTTGACCACACTAGCAGGTCGTTCAATCACTTCACCTGCCGCAATCTGATTGGCTAGGACTTCTGGCAATTCAATAATCTGTGACATGTCTGCTCCTTTACCTATTTTTTCACCGATACATGTAGCTCTATTATACCACAGATCCACAAGACTCCCTTTCTTAAAAAATGGAGGCCGGCCCCATCTTCTTCTTTAAAAACCGCATAGGCAAAGAAAACGACCACATGAACAAATCCCCTTGTCTTCCCTTTGGAAAAAGTGTTTAATAGTAGTGTAAAGAAGGAGCCGGGCTAGCAGGCCAACCGACTTTACCCAAAGGAGGGAGTACGATCTTATGAAAGTTGAAGTACAAATTGATTCCCACTTCCAAGAAGAAGCGGTGATGATCACAGCACCTGCACTGTCTGCGCGTGTAGAGAAAATCCGTGACTTTGTGGAAGAATTGGATCAAAAAGGGCGCTTACGTGCCAAAAAGGATGGGGAGGCTTACCTGATCGAAAGCCATCTATTCCAACGTTTTTACATTGAAAATCGGCAAGTAATTGGTGAGACTATGACAGATCAATTTATTCTGACTGGACCACTCTATCAGCTATCTGAAGACTTGCCGACCTGCTTTCTCAAAATTTCCCAATCTGAAATTATCAACACAAAAGAAATCGATCACCTACACTTTACCAGTGGAGGATCCGTTCAAATCTATCTTAAAAACGGGAGTCTGACCTACTCCTCCCGTCGTTACTTGAAAGCCATTAAGGAGAAATTATCATGCTAAAACAATCTTTTTCTGACGCCCTGAAAGGGATTCTCATCGGGCTCATCCTATCCATCTTCTTTTCCTATCTCTTCTCACCTGAGTTGTACCTTCCCTTAAGTCCCAACTCTGCAGTCGGCCGCTGGATGTTCTTGCATCATGTTCACGGCTCACTGGTCATGCTCTATTGTGCCCTCGTTTGGGGTGCGATTGGGGTCCTCTTTAGCTTCGGAAGTCTCCTCTTTCAAAAAGACTGGAGCCTCTTACGGGCTACTCTGAGCCATTACCTACTCATGTTACTTGGGTTTATTCCCCTAGCTACCTTGGCCGGCTGGTTTCCAGCACGACTCGGATTTTACCTCTCACTCATTGTCGAATTCACCCTCGTTTACGTGATCATCTGGTTGGTCTCTCATCATTTTTATAAAAAACAAGTTCAAGAAATCAATCAAAGCATTGCTAACCACTAATAAAAGAAAAAAGACTGGGCAAAAACTGTCCAGTCTTCGATGTTTAATAGGCATACCTGTATGACGCAGTGGTTGATTGGTATCTTTGTTCGCTTATTAAGCTCCAAAGATGACCTATGTGGACGGAAACAATGTTTCCTTTATCTGCAACCTCCAACAGTCTCCCAGATTGTTGGAGCTATGCGGGGGTGGGAAGATTGAAAAGGTTTGGGGAACCTTTTCAACCTTTTTTATATTGGAGTTCTTTCCCACTCCCTTTTTATAATTTCTTTTTCAATTCGGCGACTGCCATCATGACTTCCATCGGAGTCATATTGTAGAGATCCAGATTCTTCAATTCTGTGATCACCGTATTTTCTGCCTCCTCCTCAAAGAGGGACATTTGTTCAGCAACCTGCGAAGGTACTTCCTTTTTAGGAGTTGCATCCACAAGCGGTACTTGCTGGGCTTGTCCTTCGAGCTTGGTCAAAATCGCATCCGCCCGCTTCAGCAATTCTTCTGGCAAACCAGCGATCTTGGCCACGTGAATCCCATAGGACTTATCTGCTGGGCCAGGTTCAATCTTGTGCAAGAAGGTAACCTGACCATCTCGCTCCAAGGTCGCAACATGGACATTTTCCAAACGGGACAAGGTCTCTGAGAGAGCCGTCAACTCATGGTAATGGGTCGCAAACAAGGTTTTGGCTCCGGTCCGATCATGGATATATTCGATGATGGACTGGGCGAGGGCCATCCCATCATAGGTCGCCGTTCCCCGTCCCAACTCATCAAATAAAATCAAGGACTGGGGCGTCGCCTTGCGAATGGCGTGATTGGCTTCCATCATTTCCACCATGAAGGTAGACTGCCCCGATACCAGGTCATCAGCAGCTCCGATTCGAGTATAAATCGCATCAAAAATTGGCAACTCGGCCTTTTGCGCTGGAACATAGGAGCCAATCTGGGCAAGAATCACAATGATCGCCAATTGGCGCATATAGGTAGACTTCCCGCTCATATTTGGCCCAGTAATCAGCTGAATATCCCGTTCTTCATCCATAAAGATGCTATTAGGAATATAGGACTGGGCTCCCACCACTTTCTCAACAACCGGATGGCGGCCTTTGTCGATCGCGATTCGTCGTTCTTCATGAAAAAGGGGACGATTCAACTGTTGCGACTCAGCGACACTGGCTAGACTTTGTAAAACATCAACCGTCGCAATCGCCTGAGCTAACTGTTGCAGACGTTGGATATACTTGCCAACTTCTTCACGAATCCGCATAAAAATCGTATATTCCAGATTAGCAGACTTCTCACGCGCCTCTAGCATATCTCCTTCGATACGTGCCAATTCCTCCGTACCAAAGCGTTCTGAATTTTTCAAGGTCGCCTTGCGGAAAAAGTGAGCAGGAACGTGACTCAATTGAGAATTGGTGACATGGAAATAGTAGCCATCCTTCTTGTTGTAATCAATCTTTAGACCTGTAATGCCACTGGCTTCGCGCTCCTTGGCTTCAATCTCAGCAATCCAACCAGTACCATCTCGAAGAACGACACGGTACTGGTCCAATTGCTCGTCAAACCCAGTTCGGATGATATTTCCCTCCGTAATAACAGCAGACGCTTCCGGAGCAATAGCTGAGGTAATCAAGCGGTGCAACTCAGGAAGTTCATCCAAGCGTGCAATCAAGACATCTAAGACCGGATCACCAATTCCCAGTAGAATCGACTTGATCGTCGGCACATGCCCCAGAGTATCTCCTAGCTGCAAGAGATCCTTAGGATTGATCTTACCAAAGGAAACCCGACTCGCTAAGCGTTCAATGTCATAGACCCCTTTGAGGCTGTCGGTCAAATCGCTCCGTTCAAAGAAATGATCCATAAAGACCTGAATGATGTCCTGGCGCTCTCGAATCCGTTTCAAATCGACTAAGGGTTTCTGAATCCAGGACCGCAACAAACGACCGCCCATGGCCGTCTTGGTTTCATCCAAATACCAATACAAGCTACCATGTTTCTTCCCAGTCCGTGCATTCTCTGTCAAATCCAGACTAGCCTTGGTCGCAAAGTCCATCTGCAAGAAATCGCAAATCTCATAATGATGGGCTTTTTTGAGGTGACTCAATTCCCGCATTTGTGTCTGGTGGACATACTGGAGAAGTTTTCCAGCCGTTTTCTTTTCGAGCTCACTCAACTGATCCCCTAAGAGTTGAACATCGTCAAGCGCCGTCTCTACATGTGACAGCAAAAGATTCATCTGGCTAATAAACACACGCTCTTCCTGTTCTGGCAACTCATAACCCAGGACCACCTCACGCGCACGTAAATTGCGGATTTCTCCACAAACCATAGTGAAGTCATTGAGGGTCGTCACCTGAAACTCCCCTGTTACCAGATCCATATAGGCTAGCCCATACTCATTCCCTGAACGATCCAAGGCAACCAGGAAGTTATTCTCACTATCTGGCTTGGTCGAATCCACCACTGTACCCGGCGTAATCACCTGTACGACTTCACGCTTAACGACCCCCTTGGCTTCTTTGGGGTCTTCCATTTGTTCTGCAATCGCGACCTTATACCCCTGTTCAATAAGAACATCAATATACTGCTGGGCCGAGTGGTAGGGAACACCCGCCATAGGAATTGGATTCTCTGCATTTTTATTCCGTGAGGTTAAGGAAATCTCTAAAATTTGAGCTGCATTCACTGCATCTTCATAAAATAATTCGTAAAAATCTCCCATTCGAAACAGCAAAAAGGCATCCGGATAGTCTTTTTTGATATCTAGATACTGCTGCATTCCAGGGGATATTTTCTCTACTGCCATACTTCTTTATTCCTTACTCTTGCATCATTTTCTGACGCAAGCTCCATAGATGAAAACAGGAGTAGATAGCTCACTATCTTCCTCCTTTTGACATCTCTCTTTCTCTCCAACGGGGCTTGATTACTGCATCATCCCTAAAATTTCATTTTGAATTTCAATGGCTGCCTCTTGGTCACGGCAGACAATCAAGAGGGTATTGGCCCCTGCTACTGTTCCCAAAATACGCTCATCTGACATTTCATCTACACCATTGGCCAAGAGAGCTGCTTCTCCTAGCTCTGTCCGCAAGACCAAGGTGAATTCTGCTCGTGAGACAGACTTGGCGTGACTGGACAACATAATATAAATCTCTGCCACCTCAGGCTCATTTGGCAAAATATAATACAACTGGTCTTTTCGTTTCACCTTGACTAGACCCAGATCTCGCAAATCTCGTGACAGAGTTGTTTGCGTTACAGCAATGCCTTTTGCTTCTAATCGATCCTGAATCTCTTTTTGAGTCGATAATTTTTCATTTCGAATCATTTGTTGAATCAAAAGGTGACGTTCTGTCTTTTTCATTGGACCTCCACTTTTGAATAAATATACTTTAAATTATACCAAAAAAATTGAAAATTCGCTCAGAATTGTGTTAAAATAATAGTTAAAAGGACTAAGGAGCTAATATGAACAATAAAGAACTCATTGCTAGTGAATTGGCCAAAGTGATTGACTCTCTTGACCAAGATGCTATTTTAAACTTGCTTGAACAACCAAAATCATCTGATCTTGGCGACATTGCTTTTCCAGCCTTCTCACTTGCAAAAGTGGAACGCAAGGCTCCTCAAGCAATTGCTGCAGATATTGCTGAAAAGATCGACCAAAGCGCCTTCGAAAAAGTCGTTGCAACTGGACCTTACGTGAACTTCTTCTTAGACAAATCTAAGATCTCTGATCAGGTAATCAAATCCGTCATCGAAGCAGGGGCAGACTACGGTCAACAAGACGAAGGTCATGGCCAAAACATTACCATCGACCTTTCAAGTCCAAATATCGCAAAACCATTCTCAGTTGGTCACTTGCGCTCAACCGTTATCGGGGATGCTCTTTCAAACATCTTCCGCAAAATGGGCTACAACACCATTAAAATCAACCACTTGGGGGACTGGGGTAAACAGTTCGGTCTCTTGATGGTAGCCTACAAAAAATGGGGTAGCAAGGAAGCTGTCGAAGCCAACCCAATCGATGAATTGCTAAAACTTTACGTTCGGATCAACGCTGAAATCGAAAACGATCCTGAGCTTGATGATGAAGGACGTCTCTGGTTCAAGAAACTGGAAGATGGGGATCCAGAAGCGACTGAATTGTGGCAATGGTTCCGTGACGAAAGCTTGGTAGAATTCAACCGTATCTACAAACTCCTCGGTGTTGAATTTGACAGCTTAAACGGAGAAGCTTTCTACAATGACAAGATGGATGAAGCTGTCCAAATCCTTGAAGACAAAGGCTTGTTGAAAGAGTCTAAGGGTGCTAGCATCGTTGAGTTGGATGATGTCAACCTTCCACCAGCTATGATTAAGAAATCAGACGGTGCCACTCTTTACATCACGCGTGATATCGCAACCGCTATCTACCGTGCACGGACTTACAACTTTGTGAAAAACATCTATGCTGTAGGTCAAGAACAATCCAACCACTTCCGTCAGTTGAAAGCTGTTCTGAAGAAAATGGGATTTGACTGGAGCGACGATATGGTTCACGTTGACTTTGGTTTGGTGACAAAAAACCGCCAAAAATTGTCAACTCGTAAAGGAAATATCATCCTTCTCGAACCAACTCTTCAAGAAGCCATCTCTCGTGCCAAAGCGCAGATCGAAGAAAAGAATCCTGAATTGGAAAACAAGGAAGAAGTGGCACATGCAGTCGGTGTTGGTGCGGTTAAATTCTACGACTTGAAGACAGACCGCCGCAATGGGTATGACTTCGACCTCGAAGCCATGGTATCCTTTGAAGGAGAAACTGGACCTTACGTTCAATACGCTTACGCTCGTATCCAATCCATCCTTCGCAAAGCCAACTTCACACCATCTACAGATGCGACATACAGCTTGAGCGATCCTGAAAGCTGGGAAATCATCAAGCTTCTCCAAGACTTCTCTCGTGTTGTCAAACGTGCCGCTGAAAACTATGATCCATCCTTGATCGCAAAATATGCTATCAATTTGGCTCAAGCCTTCAACAAATACTATGCACACACTCGTATCTTGGATGAAAGCCCAGAACGCGAAAGCCGTCTTGCTCTTAGCTACTCAACAGCAGTAGTCTTAAAAGAAGCCCTTCGCTTACTTGGTGTCGATGCACCTGAGAAAATGTAATTTCTTATCTAATGATTGATAAGTAGAACATCTCTTATGGGAGTGAGAGGAGAAACTAAATGCGATTCAATTTAGTTCTTTCTCACTCCTTTTCTCATGTCCAATGCCCTTCATTCTCTACATTTTCAGATCCTTTATATACAGGAGAAATCTATGAATCAAACCGTTTACATCTTAATACTCATCAGTTTAGTGGTTCTCTTTTTATTTAACAAGTACGAAAGAGAAAAACTACAACGGCTCTTACAAGAGCAACTCTTGAAAGATCAAGCTTTCAAAGATAGCATCAAGGAAAAAATCCAAGAAACCGACAATATCAACGATGTCATCCATGCCATCAATAAAGACTATCGATTGGGGCTCCTACTTGCTAAAGAAATCACAGAAAAATTAAAATAAAGCGTAAAAGAGAGAGGGGGACAGAAATCGGTAATTCGTTAGAATTCGATTTCTTTGTCCCGCCTCCGCACAGTTGAGTAGGGCTGTAAAAGCTGATGAAATCAGCGTAGTAGAGCCCACTCAACCACTGCGTCTTGCTCGACAATCCAAAAACAATTAAGAGGCTAGGACTTTTGTCCCAGCCTCTCTTTATTTTAAAGATGATACAAATCTTCTACAATGGCGACTACTTTTTTAATATCTCCCAACATCCCCCGCATTTCAAAATCAGCTAACATAGGGAAACCAAAGCGTTGGCTGTATTGCTTAGCGGTTAAACAATATTGATTGTTAAAATTCCGATTGCCTGATCCAACCACTCCTAAGCACTTGCTGGCGTTGTCTCCATAAGCAATAAAATCCGCAACATCTGTCGTCAAAATTTCCACATCGCCATTGTCAACACCATTTCCACCCTCCAAATAGGTTGGCAAAAAAGTGATAAAAGGATTGGTCATTTCAAAGAAGGGCTGGCCCTCTTTGACCAGGTCTTTCACATGCACTTTCTCGATTTCAAGTCCGGGATGGGCTTCTAGCAAAAAGTCACTTAAACGGCGGACAAAACTCTCTGTGTTCCCACTCAGACTAATATAAACAAAGGATACTTTCATCTTTTTTCTCCAATCAAGAAGCTCTCTTATCCTCTAAGAGAGCTCCATTCACAATCATCTATTAAGCCGTAGCTTGAGCTTTTCTCAGATGCCAGGTTTTATATAAAATAATCCCAAAAAAGAGAAGGTTCAAAGCGGTCAAGAGTAACAAAGCAAGGAATGAAGATGCTAGATATCGTTGACGAAGCGCTGAGTTTGAAAAACTAGCTAATAGTGGACGTCCTGCAAGATAATTATAGCAAGAGAATACTTGGTTTAGCAAAATCTGCCCCAAATAAGTATAATGGGCTGTTAGCAGATCCTCCTTCATAAAGAGGAAATAGAAAGTTGCAAGCAAAGCGATAAGAATCAGGGAAACAAATAAAAAGGCAAGCGGAGACTGATTGGCTTGTACTGATTTGCCATAATATGCTAAGTAGTCCGCCTTATCTTGAGCTGTCGTTAAGCCAAGTTGTTTTGCAAAGTCATCTGTTAGTTCAAAACTCTTTGAAGCTCCAAAGGTTGAGACAGCTGAAGTCAGGGTTCCAACCGTTGAGAAAAATAACAGGATATACAGATAGATAGGTTTCTTTTTCATACAAACTCCTTTTCATTTCTTACACCCTATTATATCGCGATACAGATAGAAAGGCAAGCGCCTCAAAACCGTGGAAGCACTTGCCTGATCACTGATACGTTCAAATGAAATTCATTTGGAAAAGTAATGTGTGCAAAAGATGAAAAAGACATCGCAAATGTATCATTGGAAAGATTAGAGATATAACGGAGTCCTGTAAACTTTCATTCGAACACCACCAGTATATCTCATTTTCTTCTTGTGTCATCCATTTCTATTCTGCTTCATTTGGACACGATTTGGTCTAAAAAAGCCATTTCCCCTCCTTATCCAAAAACTATTCTGTCCTTTTTCACAACTATTTGGTCATCACTCCCATCAAAAAAGCCAGAAGGACTTGCCTTCTGACTTTCTTTATTTAGATGAATGAACGAAAGGGATAAGAATTAATCCTCTTTTTTCTTGCGAGCAAGACTCAATCCAAGTAATCCAGCCATCGCACCTGCAAGAACAGCTGCAGCTGAGCTTTCTGTACCTGTATTTGGAAGTGCAGGTTGTACAGGCTGTTCCGGAACTTCAGGAGTTGGTTCTTTTGGAACCTCTGGAGTCGGTGGAACGATTGGTGTTGGTGGGTTGTATGGTGTTGGTGGGGTTGGAGGGACTGGTGTCGGTGGAGTTGGAATGTCTGTTTCCGTTACCACTTTATTCTTATGCCATTTCACTTCAGCTTCCGGTTTCACCGGATTCGTATTTGGAACGACTTCAGGAGTCGGTGGGGTTGGCTCTGTTGGTGGAGTTGGAGCTTTTGGTTCCTTCACATCAACCGTAATCACAGTGTACTTAGGTGCTGTTGGCGGAGTTGGTGATTTAGGTTCTTCTGGTTTACTTGGCTCTGCAGGCACTTCCACAACTGTTGGGGTTGGTGGAGTTGGAGCCTTTGGTTCGGTTGGTTTTGTTGGCTCTTTCGGTTCTTCTCCTGGCTCTTTAGGAAGACTTACATTTGAGTTGATGGCAAACCAGTAAACCGTTGGTTGACCAGCCGCATTGGCACCATTAGCCGTAAAGACTAAGTGTCCATCTGACATCTTCAAGCCTGCTCCACCATAATAGAGGTATGGAGAAGATGGATTATCCCAACCTTCAAGAGTTGTTGAAGATTCACCGTTAAAGACAGATCCATGTTCAATATATTGGTTATCTTTAAAGGAAGTTACTTCTTTAGTAGCAGCATCATAAGAAACACTTGAGTTTGGAATTGGAATAAATTTATTATTTCCAACATTTACAGACTCTTGGTGTTCCACATTTTCAAATTTCTTCTTAGGTGTGAACGTAATTTGACCTGTAGTTGCATCTACTTTGTATGATCCGATAACATCATCCTTACCTTCAAAGGTAAATTCTTCTGTACCAATAGAATGAACACTTCCTGAACCCGAAGCATTTGCAGTTAACGCATCCGTTACTTCTTCCTTCTCAGGTGTCGTACCAGGAACCCATTTACCTGTGTCATCTTTAACATAACCATATTTCTGAGTCACAATTTTGAGAGGGTTGTCTGCTGAAATGGAAACAGTTGCAGTACCAAAGTCTGCTTTTCCTGTTTTAACCTTCACTTCATTGTTTTCAATGCTCATGGATGAACCATCTGCATATGGATCCCAAGTTCCACGAACAGTGTTGCCATCTTTATCTTTGGCTTCTACTGTAAGGGCACGAGGTTTATCTCCACTATCTACATAGGATGCACCTGTCCAGTGGTTGAGGGAGTTCAAAGCGACAATCGCATTGTGCTGTGTCAAATCAAACTTATTGCCATCACCATCATAGAATTCAACATCAACAGCAACTTTAACAGGTTTGTCTTTATCTGTTGAAGCACCCACTGTCATGGTTACCGTTGGATCTGCGTTGACTGCTGCAATTCCTTTGCCATCATTTGATGGAAGACTTAAAATCTCATAACGGTAAATCACACGTTTGATTGGATGCATATCCGTATTTTCACGCATGCTAGACTGATTCAAGTTATCATAAGTAACGACAAATTTATCGCCTTCCTTCACTTGAATGTACTCAGTTTCATTATTGGCCCAAGGACTAGTCGCTACAATATCTGAAGCTTCCAATTTATTGGAATCATATTGATGGACATTGCTTGTATTTAAACGAGCTTGAGCATCACGAGTAAGATAAGTGCTGATGCCGTCAATGGTGTGAGTTGCACCACCTTCACGTTGGAAGGTCAAATCTTGAACAGTTGAAACATTTTTAAGGTCAGCATACGCATTGTCTGTCATATATTTGTCGTATGCTTGTTTCGCGTCCGTATATTGTTTTTTGGCAATTTCGTATTCAGCTAATTTCTTTTGATAAGCAATATAATCATTTTCGTACTGTGCTTTTTCAACATTGTACTTTTTAAGATCAGCTTCGTATTGAGCCTTGGCAGCATCTTCTTCTGCTTTCTTCGCTACCAATTGATCATAAGCTTCTTTATCTTTATCGTATTGCGCTTTCTTAGTTTGGTATTCTTGTAAATCTTTATCGTATTGCGCTTTAGCTGTATTGTAAACAGCCATTTCTGCTTCATACTTAGCTTTTGCTTCTGCATTGGCCTTATCTGCTGCTGCTTTTTCTGCTAATTTGGCGTCATAAGCTGCCTTTTGCTGATTGTATGCTGCTAAGGCTGCTTTATAAGCTGCTTGTTGGGTATTGTAGTCCTCTACTTGTTTCTTGTAAGCCGCTTCTGCTTCTGCATTTCTCTTTTCAACCAATGTGATTTCTTGAGATTTTGCTTCATACTCAGCTTTGGCCTTTTTGTAGTTTTCAACGACTGTGTTGATTTCAGCTGTTTGAGCTTTATTATCTGCTTCTGCTGCTGCGATAGATGGTTGGACTTTTTCAGCTTCTTCTGTAACGGTCACACCTTCTGTAGCTGCATCAGCTTTTGCTTTTTCAAGTTCTGGTGATTCTACATAAGTAGTCGTAACTGTTTTATTTCCTTCTGTCACAGTTGTAGATGTCAACTTAGAACTTGTTGCAACAGCTGCATCGCTTGTTGCTGTATCCGTAGTAGTCGCTTCAGTTGCAGGCGCTGTTGCCTCATCTGCTTTCACTTCTGCTCCGTAGGTATTAACAGTAGCCAATCCAGCGATGGCTAATGAAACAACACCGACTGATAACTTACGAATTGAAAATTTTTCCTGCTTCGAAACATGTTCACGATAGCTTTTCATTTTCAAAACTCTCCTTTTTATGTTTAAAAAAATCTCACTGTAGAGGCAAAAATATGCTACTTTCAGTTGACTCTATTGTACCACAATCAACCATTATAAAATATGTGTTGATTTAATTTTTTATTTTATTTTACTTTAAATATATAACAACTTGAAACGCCAAACTTTCAAGTTCTTCTTCATCTTTTGGTTGAAAATATATGTAAACAGGCTTGAAAAAACCTTTATTTTCAAAGGTTTTTAAGCCGCTTCCTCTTTTTATAAATTTCACCAGAAGGCTTTTTAAGGGGAAGTATTTTTTTATACCAATAGATTAGATTTGACCTACAAAATAAAAAATTATGTAACATTCTCCCTTTTTAGGTCCGTAAAATTCAAAAAAACAATAAATTTTAAGGAATCAGCCATTGCTTGAAACCCCTTACCTAGACCTTAGTTAGAGCTATTTTTTGGGGGCGGTTATTCCCTTTTATTTCGAAAAACGAGCACATCGTTTTTTCTTTTTCGATGTCTCCTTCACTTTATTTCAGAAAGCAACATGAAAATCAAGGGCAAATTGAAAGAAAATCTCCTCCCACACTCATGCACCATCTGTAGCTACGCTCCTCCCAATCTCTAGTCCTTTCCAATTTCCTCCCCCAATTCTATAAAAAAGACCAGGGCTCTAAGAACCATGGTCTAATATCAGCTGATTAGTTTAAGTGCCAGATGTCTTCGTTGTACTGAGCGATCGTACGGTCAGACGAGAAGAATCCTGCTTTCGCAATGTTAACGATGACTTGATCCAACCATGCATCACGGTCTTCGTAGTCAGCCAACATGCGTTCTTTGGTTACAATGTAGTCTTCCAAATCAAGAAGAGTCATGAACCAGTCTTTGTTGATCAATTCATTGTGAAGGCGAGTCAAGCGTTCTTTGTTCCCAACTGCAAGAACGGCATCGCTGACGATGAAGTCTACCAATGGTTTGATGGCTTCACGTTCATAGAAGTCTGCTGATTTGTATGCTGATTTGGCATAAAGATCGATAACTGTTTCTGAATCTTCACCGAAGATGTAAATGTTGTCACGTCCAACCAATTCAGCGATTTCCACGTTGGCTCCATCCATCGTACCAAGTGTCAATGCACCATTCAACATGAATTTCATGTTACCAGTACCTGAAGCTTCTTTCGAAGCAAGAGAGATTTGCTCAGAAATATCGCTAGCTGGGATCAAGTAGCTTGCAGCAGTTACGTTGTAGTTTTCTACCATAACAACTTGCAAGTGTGGAGCTACTGCTGGATCGTTTGCAATCACTTCAGACAAGCAAAGGATCAAGTGGATAATATCTTGTGCAATAGTGTAGGCAGGAGCTGCTTTACCACCAAAGAGAACAGTGATTGGGCGAGCAGGGATATTTCCGGCTTTGATGTCCAAGTATTTGTGGATCACGTACAAAGCGTTCATTTGTTGACGTTTGTATTCGTGAAGACGTTTGATTTGGGTGTCAAAGATAGAATTTGGATTGATTTCCACACCTTGATGGTCTTTCAAGAAACGAGCCAATTTCCGTTTGTTGTGAGACTTGATGTTTTCCAATTTTGCTTTGACGGCATCTTTATCTTCATAAGAAAGAAGGTCTTCCAATTTAGATGCGTCATGGTGCCAGTCACGTCCGAGGATATCATCCAAGTAGTGTGACAAGGTTGGGTTGGCATGCATGAGCCAACGACGGAAGGTAATCCCGTTTGTTTTGTTGTTGAATTTTTCAGGGTAAATATCGTAGAAGGCCTTCAACTCCGAATTCTTCAAGATTTCTGTATGGAGAGCTGCAACCCCGTTTACACTGTATCCATAGTGGATATCCATGTGTGCCATGTGTACGCGATCATTTTCATCGATGATTTGAACAGCTGGATCTTTGTATTCAGCGCGAACACGGCGGTCCAATTCTTCAATGATTGGAACCAAGTGAGGAACCACTTCTTGCAAGAATTCAAGTGGCCATTTTTCAAGGGCTTCTGCAAGGATTGTGTGGTTGGTGTAAGCTGTCATGCTACGTACGATAGAGATAGCTTCATCCATTCCAATACCACGTTCTGTCAAAAGACGGATCAATTCAGGGATGACCATTGATGGGTGAGTATCGTTGATTTGGACAACAGCATAGTCAGCAAGGTCATGCAAGTTGCTTCCTTTTTCGATGGCTTCGTCGATGATCAATTGTGCACCGTTTGATACCATGAAGTATTGTTGGAAGATACGGAGCAATTCCCCTTGACGGTTACTATCATCTGGGTACAAGAAGAGGGTCAAGTTGCGAGCGATATCTGTCTTGTCAAAGTTAATACCATCTTCAATAATAGATGAATCAACTGAATCCAAGTCGAACAAACGCAAACGGTTCTTGGTATCGATCTTGTAACCAGGTACGTCGATATCATAAAGGGTAGAAGTCAATGTGAAGTGTGCAAATGGCACTTGGTAGCTACGGCTTGAACGAACGAGCCAGCTTTGGTCAGTCAACCATGCGTTTGGAATCGTTTCTTGTTGGTTGTTTTTAAGGACTTGTTGGAACAAACCAAAGTGGTAGTTCAAACCAACCCCATCCCCTGTCAAACCAAGGCTTGAGATAGAGTCGATAAAGCAGGCTGCCAAACGTCCCAAACCACCGTTACCAAGTGATGGTTCCAATTCCACTTCTTCTACTTCGATCAAGTCTTTACCAGCATCTGACAATTCTTGTTTGACATCGTCGTAAAGACCCAAGTTGATCAAGTTGTTAGACAAGAGTTTACCGATCAAGAACTCAGCTGAGATATAGTAAACTTTTTTCTTACCAGTATTTAATTTCTTTTGAGCGCTTGCTTGCTTGGTGTAATTAAGCAAAGCAATGTACAATTCTTCATTTGAACATTCTGCAATTGTTTTTTGGTGATGATCAATCACATATTTTTGTAATGATTCCATGTTTTAAAGTCTCCTTTGTTTCAACAATTTTAATAGGGAAAGATTATTTTTCTGCTTTCTTAACATCTTTTTTCAAGTCTTTATTTTCACGACGATAGATCGTAGTGAAATCAAACAATTCTTGCTCAACAGCTGGAGTCAATTGATCCGCTGTCATTCGCCATGACCAGTTACCACCAAGAGTTGATGGGAAGTTCATCCGAGCTGAGCCATCTAACTCAAGCAAGTCTTGCATCGTAGCAATCGCCATGAAGCTGACGGAAGCAAAGACGGTGCGAAGCATAGCATGCGGTACAGATTCGTACTCTTTCCGGTTGGTATAACGAGCCAGGTACTCACGAGTTGGATCGTCGATTTCATTGCGGTACCATCCAAGAACTGTGTTGTTATCATGTGTTCCAGTGTACATCACAGAGTTGTTTGGTGCCAAGTGAGGGCTATCGATACTTTCGTCGTCAGGATTGAAGGCAAATTGAAGAATCTTCATTCCTGGGAAGCCAGTACGTTCGCGAAGCTCAATGACTTCATTCGTCATAAAGCCGAGGTCCTCAGCGATGATGTTCAAATCACCGAGTTCTTCCTTCACGGCTGCAAAGAGTTTGTAGCCAGGACCTTTGACCCATTTACCAGGTGCGGCAGTTTCGGAACCAGCTGGGATTTCCCAGTATGATTCAAAACCTCGGAAGTGGTCGATCCGAACAATGTCGTAGATCTTGAAGCTTTCACGCAAGCGTTCAATCCACCATTGGTAGCCGTCTTTGTCCATTGCTTCCCAGTCATAGATTGGATTCCCCCAAAGTTGACCAGTTGCTGAGAACTCATCTGGCGGGCATCCTGCAATGCAAGTTGCCTTCCCGTTTTCATCTGTTTTGAAGAGATGAGGATTAGCCCACATGTCGCTTGAATCTTCCGCTACATAAATTGGCATATCTCCCACAATTTCAATGTGGTGGTCGTTGGCATAAGCTTTCAAGGCCAACCATTGTTGGAAGAAGAAGAATTGAGTCACACGATGGTAAGTCAATTTATCTGTCAATTCTTCACGGTATTTAGCCAAAGCTTTTGGCTCACGTGCACGAATAGCTGCATCTGGCCATTCTGTCCAAGCTTTCAAATCAAAGTGTTCTTTAATAGCCATGTATTCTGCGAAGAGCTCCAACCAAGAAGCATTGGCTTCACAAAATTCTTGGAATTCTTTTTGATCACTTGATTTTAAGAAATTCGCAACTGCTTTTTCAAGCAAAGGACGACGTTGTTCGAAAACCTTTGCATAATCCACTTGAGCAGGATCTTGACCAAAGTCCACTCCTTCAAGGTCTGCTTCTGTCAACAAACCTTGCTCGATCAAAAGATCGAAATCAATAAAATGAGTGTTCCCAGCAAAAGCTGAGAAAGATTGGTATGGAGAATCTCCATAACTAGTTGTACCAAGCGGCAAGATTTGCCAGTAACGTTGCTTGGTCCGAACGAGGAAATCAACAAAATCATATGCTGATTGTCCAAATGATCCGATTCCGTATTGTCCAGGAAGGGAAGAAATGTGCATCAAAACACCACTTTGACGTTTTTTCATGGGTTACCACCTCTTTTTATTTCTTTGAAGCCTGCGATTCGGTGCACGGTATGGGTATCGTTGCAGAGTCATATCCAGCTCTCAAGCGGCTCTACTCTTTGTTAAAATCGAACAGGCGCAACTCAGTTTACGCAATTTTTGCGAAAACGTTTGCGTACCATGTCATTATAAACTTTTTCCATATTTTCTGCAAGGGGTTTCTTAAAAACTTTTTATCTTTTTTTTTAAAAGCCCCGTATTTCTAGTTTAGTATTTATTATTAGCAATGTCAATGAATTAGCGGTTTTTATAGAAGAAAGTTCGGAATTAAAATATTTTTAAAAAAATTGTTTAAAACTACTTGCAAACGTTTTCGCCTTGTGATATACTTAAGACGTTTTAGGAAAACGTTTGTCTAAAACGGTTTCTAATTATTATCTTTTTTTATTCTTTAGGAGGAATAAATCATGAAACGTACAATTTTACGTAGTGCTGCTGTACTTGGTACAGTTGGTTTTGCCGGCTTCTTACTTGCTGCTTGTAGCAATAGCTCTTCAGGTTCTTCTGAAGCAAGTAAAGAAATCAACGTCTATGTAGACAAAGGCTACAAATCTTATATTGAAGAAGCTGCAAAAGCTTTTGAAAAAGAAAATGGCGTAAAAGTTAAAATCAAAACTGGTGATGCCCTTGGTGGATTGGATAACCTTTCTCTTGATAACCAATCTAAAAAAGCTCCAGACGTAATGATGGCTCCATACGACCGTGTAGGTGGTCTTGGTAGCGATGGTCAATTGGCTGAAGTGACATTAAACAAAGATAGCCATACAGATAAAACAACTGAAGCTCTTGTAACAAACGGTGGTAAAGTTTACGGTGCACCTGCTGTCATCGAAACATTGGTTCTCTACTATAACAAAGATCTTGTAAGCGAAGCTCCAAAAACATTTGGTGATCTTGAAAATCTTGCAAAAGATAGCAAGTACGACTTCGCTAGCGAACCTGGTAAAACAACTGCCTTCTTAGCTGACTGGACAAACTTCTACTACACTTACGGTTTACTTTCAGGTAACGGCGGTTATGTGTTTGGTAAAGACGGTACAGATCCTAAAGATATTGGATTGAACAACCAAGGTTCTATCGATGGTATCGAATATGCAAAAACTTGGTATGCTAAATGGCCAAAAGGTTTGCAAGATACAAAAGCTGCTGCTAACTTCATCCAAACACAATTCCAAGAAGGTAAAACAGCTGCTATCATCGATGGTCCTTGGAAAGCTGCTTCATTGAAAGAAGCTAAAGTAAACTACGGTGTCGCAACGATTCCAACTCTTCCAAACGGAAAACAATACTCTGCCTTTGGTGGTGGTAAAGCTTGGGTTATCCCTGCAGGTGCGAAAAACCTTGATGGCGCTCAAAAATTCATTGACTTCTTGACAAGTACTGACCAACAAAAAGCTTTGTTTGACAAGACCAATGAAGTTCCTGCCAACACAGAAGCTCGTAAATATGCGGTTAGCAAAAACGATGAATTGACAACTGCCGTTGTTGATCAATTCAAGAATGCTCAACCAATGCCAAATATCTCAGAAATGAGTGCTGTTTGGGATCCAGCTGCTACTATGCTTTTCGATGCTGTAAGTGGTAAAAAATCTGCAAAAGCATCTGCTGACGATGCAGTGAAATTGATTAAAGAAACCATCGAACAAAAATTCGGTAGCAAATAAGACAGTTTTTAGGTGTGAGTAAGAGGTTGGAGACAAAGTCCCAACCTCTTATGTTCAATTTTCAAGCACAACTTACTGTCTGACTTGTCTTCTTGCTCTCTAGCAAGGACATTATAAGGAGATTTGAATGACTACAGAACAAAACCCTAAAAAGGCTATATGGCTCTCTTTGATCCCGGGTCTTGGGCAAATTTATAACAAACAAAAAACCAAAGGCTATATTTTTCTTGCCGTAACCATTCTCTTTCTCGCCTATTTCCTAGGAATTGGAGCTGGAGAATTAGCGAAATTGGTTACACTTGGAACCGTCCGTGGACAAGATAATTCTCTCTTTATCTTGATTCGTGGCGCCTTCCACTTGATCATCACTGTTGTTTACTTCCTATTTTATGCCTTAAATATTAAGGATGCTGGAACAGTTGCTAAACGCATCAACAACGGGATTGCCGTTCCAAAAACCTTGAAAGAAATGGTTCAAGCCATCTATGAAAATGGCTTCCCATATTTATTGATTATTCCTTCATACATTGCTATGACATTTGCGATTATCTTCCCAGTTTTAGTAACTTTGATGATCGCCTTTACCAACTACGACTTCAAACATACCGCTCCAACAACCTTGCTTGATTGGATCGGGTTCCAAAACTTCACTAATATGTGGACCTTGAGTACCTTCCGCTCAGCCTTTACATCGGTTCTTGGCTGGACCTTGATTTGGGCCCTCGCAGCTTCTACTCTTCAAATCGTACTCGGTATCTTGACCGCTATTGTTGCAAACCAACCATTCGTAAAAGGAAAACGAATCTTTGGGGTTATCTTCTTGCTTCCTTGGGCTGTTCCAGCCTTCATCACTATCCTAACTTTCTCAAATATGTTTAACGATAGTGTCGGTGCTATCAATGCACAAGTTATCCCATTGTTTGCGAAGATCTTCCCATTCTTAGATGGCGTTTTGATTCCTTGGAAAACAGATCCTACCTGGACAAAAATTGCTTTGATTATGATGCAAGGTTGGCTCGGCTTCCCTTACATCTACGTCTTGACTTTAGGGATTCTTCAATCTATTCCAAACGATCTTTACGAAGCTGCTTATATTGATGGTGCCAACGGTTGGCAAAAATTCCGCAGCATCACTTTCCCAATGATTATGGCTGTTGCAGCTCCAACTTTGATCAGTCAATATACCTTCAACTTTAATAACTTCTCCATCATTTACTTGTTTAACGATGGGGGACCTGGTTCTGTCGGAGGAAACGCCGGATCTACAGATATCTTGATCTCATGGATCTACAAGTTGACAACCAATTCTTCTCCTCAATATTCAATGGCTGCAGCGGTAACCTTGATTATCTCTGTGATTGTGATCTCAATCTCTATGGTTGCCTTCAAGAAACTACATGCATTTGATATGGAGGATGTATAAAATGAAAAATTCAGTTCAATTTAAACGCCGCCTCAATCATTTCTTGACTTACCTGTACATGGTGGTTCTTTCAATCGTTATCATTTATCCATTGTTGATTACGGTTCTATCAGCCTTCAAATCAGGGAATGTCAGTGCCTTTACACTTGATTTTAGTGGCAATCTTAGTTTTGATAACTTCTCAAAACTTTTCTCTGAAACCCATTATGGCACTTGGTATATGAACACCTTGGTTATCGCCATTATCACCATGATTGTACAAACAAGTATCGTTACCTTCGCAGGTTACGCATACAGCCGTTACAATTTCTTGGCGCGTAAACAAAGTTTGGTCTTCTTCTTGATTATTCAAATGGTCCCAACCATGGCAGCCCTCACAGCCTTCTTCGTTATGGCTTTGATGCTGAATGCCTTGAACCAACCTTGGTTCTTGATCTTCCTTTATGTTGGTGGTGGTATTCCAATGAATGCCTGGTTGATGAAGGGATACTTTGATACTGTTCCAATTTCCCTCGATGAATCTGCGAAATTGGATGGAGCTGGACACTTCCGTCGCTTCTGGCAAATCGTCCTTCCTCTTGTTCGTCCAATGATTGCCGTTCAAGCACTTTGGGCTTTCATGGGGCCTTTCGGAGACTATATCTTGTCTAAATTCTTGCTTCGTGACGAAGTGAACTATACGGTAGCCGTTGGTCTTCAAACCTTTATCAGTGACCAAAAAAATCAAAAAATCGCCTTCTTTGCAGCCGGTGCTATTTTGATCGCGGTTCCAATCTGTATCTTATTCTTCTTCCTACAAAAGAACTTTGTTTCAGGCTTGACAGCTGGTGGAGATAAAGGATAAAATAGAATCTTATTTCAAGCACATTTTATTTTTAAGTTGAGGGTAGTATGGTGGATGCTTTACTACCCTTCGTTAAGAATAAAATCAATGCAAAGAGATTTCTCTTTGCATTTCTGATACTCTTATATTTAGAAAGGTCATCTTATGCCCTATCCTTTTAATTATTTCGCAAGTATCTTCAATTTCCGCTCTTCTTTTGCAAACCGCAAAAAACTGAGCTGGTTCCAAATGATTTTTACTTCTTTCTTTCTAATCTCTATCACACTATTACCTGTGGCTCTGCAAAATGCTCAACTCAAAACCTATCCTTTGACAACCTTTGTCAGCGATGTGTTTGATCCTTTATCAACAGACGTTATGAAAGATATCCAAGAACACGTCGTGATCAAAGACCAAGAGCTCACCTATACAGGGACTAACCCTGTACACAAGACTTCAAAAGGACAGGTTATCTTAGGCCAAGAGGCAAAGGCTAGTGAAGGCAAGGAGTTAACACTCCATTTTGATCGCAAACAATTGATTATCTCAAAAGAGAATAAAGAACTCGCTACAGTCTCATACCAGGCTATTAATCAAGAGAGCCTTCGGGATAAAAAAAGCTTCACTCAAGCTATCTCTAGCGATTGGTTTCGCGACAATCGACTCCCTGTCAGTCTCTTTCTCGTGATTTTCTCTGGCTTCTTATCGACAGTCAATTATTTGATTCTCATCGTAGGGGCATCTTTCTTCCTCTACTTGACACGAAAATCTCGACTCTTTTCACTACAAACTTTCAAGGAATGTTTCAATTGTATTCTGAATTGCTTGGGACTCCCTATTTTACTGAGTGTCTTCATCAGTTTACTATTCCATCAAGTATTTACTACGACGATCATGATCCAAAATGTCTTATTTGTACTCTATCTTGCTATGGTATTTTATAAGACCCACTTCCGTGATCCAGACTATCACCGCTAGGAGGTTTTCTCATGCGTGTTACCATCAAAGATGTGGCGAAACTCGCTGGCGTCGCGCCTTCAACTGTCACGCGCGTCATCCAAAACAAATCCACGATTAGTGATGAAACAAAAAAACGTGTCCGTGAGGCCATGGTCGAATTGGACTACCATCCCAATCTTAATGCTCGCAGCCTTGTCAGCCAATCTAGTCAAGTCATTGCTTTGGTCCTACCAATCGACAGTGACGTCTTCTACCAGAATCCTTTCTTCCCAACTGTTTTAAGAGGGATTACCCAGATCGCGTCAGACAATGATTATGCCATCCAAATCTGTACGGGGCAAAATGAAGAACGGCGGCTCGACAACCTCAAACAACTCATCTACGGAAATCGTGTAGATGGTTTGATTTTCCTTTATTCCAACCCGAATGATCCCCTCGTTGAATTTGCGATCAAAGACAAGTTCCCCTTCCTCATTCTCGGAAAGGCAGCTTCACCTTTTGTATCGCTAGTGGATAATGATAATATCAAGGCTGCATTTGATGCGACGGATTATTTCATTCAACAAAACTACCGAAAAATTGCTTTTATCGGGGGAAACAAAGAACTGTTCGTATCTCAAGACCGCTACGAAGGTTATAAAGAAGCCCTTCAAAAAGCAGGGATTCCTCTCGATGAAAAACTGGTTCATTTTTCATTTGGTTTTATGTTAGAAGACAATTCTTATCAAATGATGGAGAGCCTTCCCCTAGCAGAGTTAGATGCCATCATGACAACCGATATTCTCGTTGCTGAAGGGGTGCGCCAATACTTATTAGAACACCAGCTGACAATCCCGATTATTTCCTTTGATTCGATCAAACCACGACTCGATATTGAAGCCTATATTGACATCAATGCGGTGGAACTCGGACGTGAATCAGTTCGGACAATTCTACAAATTATCAAGGATCACAAAGAAGGAAAAACTGTTTGCTACCGTCAATTGATTGACCATACCATTACGAAACTTTAGGAGTCTCTATGTCTACATTTACTGCTTATTTAGATGACCAAGACCTGATTCGTATCCAAAAAGGAGAGGAGCATATCCTTCCTTTTTATTTGGAAACAAACCAAGGTCGTCTTGCCTTAATCCCTGTCAAAACGTCAAGTGGGGTGACTGATACAGGAGACTATTTCTTAAGCCCTATTCCGCTTGAACTCGGAGAAGAGTACATCATCTACGATGCTGCTGGAAATTCTTCTATACTCCACTATCGAAACATTGTTCGCAAACCCATTTTTGATCAAACCTTCACCTATAGTGGAGAAGATCTAGGAAGTTTCTACACACCACGTCAGACGCAATTTAAATTCTGGGCACCGATTTCGCAAGATGTGACCCTCCATATCGAAGATCAGGTCTATCCGATGAATCGTACAGAAAACGGTGTCTGGGAACTCGTGCTCAAAGGGGATTGGGAAGGAGCTGCCTACCACTATGAGTTTCGTGTCAATGGCCTAGAACGTCGGATTCATGATCCCTATGCTCTATCCTCTTTAGCGAACTCTGGAGATAGCTTGGTCATCGACCGGAAGAAGATCACACGTCCTATCACGCGTGCCACTCGTCAATTAGACCCAACAGAAGCAATCATTTACGAGATGAGCGTTCGGGATTTCTCTGTCCAAAAAGAGGCTGGCTTTAAGCATCCTGGTAAGTTTAAAGGCTTGACAGAATCGCCCCAACTAAATGGCCAGATCCTTGGATTTGATTACCTTCAAAAACTGGGCATTACCCATGTACAGTTACTTCCAGTTTACGATTTCGGTAGTGTCGATGAAGAGGATCAATGGAAAGCCTACAACTGGGGCTATGATCCTGTTCAATACAATGTTCCAGAAGGCAGCTATGCGAGTGATCCTAACGAGCCTTATGCACGAATCCTAGAGCTCCAAGACACCATTGACACCTATCACCGGGCCAATCTGAGTGTTATCATGGATGTAGTCTACAATCACGTCTACCAGGCAGATGAGTATGCTTTTGAACAGATCGTTCCTGGTTATTTCTACCGTTATAATGCAGAGGGAGAGCGGACCAATGGAACCTTCTGTGGAAATGACGTAGCAAGTGAACGCTCCATGGTGAGACACTATATCAAGCAATCCCTCAAACAATGGGTTTCCCTCTACGGCTTTGATGGTTTTCGCTTTGATTTGATGGGAATCCTAGACATTCCAACCATGACAGAGATTGCAGAAGAACTCCGTGAAATCTATCCTAACATCTATCTCTATGGGGAAGGGTGGAAGATGGATACAGGCCTCTCTGAAGATCAGCTCGCTCACCAGTATAACGCGAAACGATTACCAGCCTTTGGCTTTTTCAGTGATAACTTCCGGGATACGATCAAGAGAACACTTGTAGCCGGTCACCGTCGTGAGAGTCAACATTCTGCGAATGATTTCGCTAACATTCTAACAGCGAATGTCGGAAAGCTAGGGCCTGCTCATTTCACCCAACCGCAACAAGCCATTCAGTACGTCGAATGCCACGACAATGCAACTGTTTTTGATTATTTCCAACTTGAAAAGGAAGAGATTCGTCTAGAAGATCGAAAAGCTCTCTCACGCCTCGCACTTCATTTGGTACTATTATCTCAAGGAGTACCTTTTATCCATGCTGGTCAAGAATTTTACCGCACAAAAGGGCTCGAAGACAACACCTATAACTTGCCAGATAGTCTCAATCAATTGGACTGGACATCCCTTCCAAAATGCCAAGAAGAAATTGCTTTTCTTGAAGAATTGATTGCTTATCGGAAATCACAGCCACTCCTTCGTTTGAAAAAAGGGCAAGAGATTCGCGACTACTGTGATGTCAAATGGTTGTCTGATCATCATTTGATCTACACGATTGAGAAAGATCGTGAAAAAATAACGATTCTTGTCAATATCGGTGATCAAGAACAGACCTATCAACATCCGAGTGATAGTCAGCTGTTATTTGCCTATCCTCATGCCAACCTCCAAGCGCCTATTCCTAAAGGAAAGGAACTTTCTATTCCTGCCCATAGTTGGCTCCTTCTCCATGAAACAGAAGAATAAAAATAAAGGTCACCACAATGTGGTGACCTTTATTTTTATTCTTCTGTTTCTACAAAGCGTCCAATGATATGAACGTTTTCTGAAATGGTGATAAAAGCCTGAGGATCAGCTTTTTTCATAATATATTTGAATTCATTAAACTCTGCACGCGTAATAACTGTCAGCAGAACTGCTTTTTCCTGATGGTTATAGGTTCCTTCCGCATTGTGGATAATGGTTGCTCCACGATGCAATTTTTTATGAATCTTTTCAATAATGGCATCCGGCTGGCTCGTTACGATCATTGCCTGCATCCGTTTTTGCTTGGTAAAGACAGCATCCGTTACTCGACTCGATACAAAGATGGTAATCATAGAATAAAGAGCATACTTCCAACCAAAAGTCAGACCAGCGATCAACATTATAGTCCCATTGACCAAAAAGGAGATACTGCCGACATTCTTTCCTGTTCGTTTTCGAATCGTCAAACTGACAATATCCGTTCCCCCACTGGAAATGTTGTTCCGAAGGGCAAAACCAATCCCTGTCCCCATGACAACCCCACCAAATAGGGCATTCATGATCGGATCGTTGGTCAACGTAATCACTGGCACGAACTGAATAAAGAGAGAACTCATCGAAACCGTAATAAAGGTAAAGATGGTAAATTTATGGCCAATTTGATACCAAGCCACAATCATCAATGGGATATTGATGGCATAAAAGGTTAAGGAAACGGGAATCGTAAAGCCAATAAAGCGTTGGCTCAGAACAGATAAAATCTGAGCTAGACCTGTTGCACCGCTGGAGTATACATGTCCTGGTTGAAAGAAGAAGTTGACGGCAATCGCTGATAGAAAACCATACAGCAAGGAAGCTGACACTTTTTCATCGTATTTCTCACGGGAGATGCTCTTCAGCACGCGCAATAATTTAATGTTATAAGCTAGTCGCCGCACATGATAGCGAAATAGCATATGAAAGCGAGTTTTTTTCATTTTCAATCCATCGATTAGAAGAAAAGGAAAATCTTAGAGCAACTGATTCCTAGACTTTCTCTTTTCTATCTTGTCCTATTCTTGCTCTGCTACTTCTACTTGAAGATTTAACTCATCCAATTGCTTTTCAGAAACGACAGAAGGAGCTTGTGTCATTGGATCTGTCGCCTTGTTATTCTTAGGAAAGGCAATGACTTCCCGAATATTATCTTCACCTGCAAGAAGCATCACGAAGCGGTCTAATCCAATCGCCAATCCTCCATGTGGTGGGAAACCATAATCCATTGCTTCTAACAAGAAACCAAATTGTTCATTAGCAGCTTCTTTTGTAAATCCAAGCGCCTTGAACATCCGTTCTTGTAAATCTTTATGATTAATCCGTAGGCTTCCTCCACCTAATTCATAGCCATTTAAGACGATATCATAGGCAATTGCTCGAACTTTTGAAAGATCACCTTCCAATTCATGCTCTGTTTCAGCTTGTGGAAGTGTAAATGGATGGTGAGCAGACATATAACGGCCTTCTTCTTCAGACCATTCAAACATTGGCCAATCCACTACCCAAAGGAAGTTGTATTGATTGTTGTCAATCAAGTCAAGCTCTTTCGCAAGACGAACACGCAAAGCACCAAGCGTTGCATTGGCTACTTCAAGAGTATCTGCTACAAAGAGAACTAGATCCTTGTCTTCTAACTGTAAAGCAGCTGTCAAGCCACTTGTCAAGTCTGTCAAGAACTTCGCAACAGGACCGTTCAAAGCACCTTCAGCATATTTCACCCAAGCAAGACCTTTTGCACCGTATTGCTTCGCAACTTCTGTCAATTTATCGATGTCTTTACGAGAGTAATGATCTGCTGCACCTTTGACGACAAGCGCCTTAACTGCCGGAGCTTCTGAGAAGACTTTGAAGTCTACACCCTTGACAAGCTCTGTCAAGTCTTGGAGCAACATTTCAAAACGTGTATCTGGTTTATCTGAACCATACAAGGCCATAGCATCATCATAATTCATACGTGGGAATGGGAGTGTTACTTCAATTCCTTTAGTTTCTTTCATGACACGGGCAATCAAGCCTTCTGTGATATCCTGGATTCCTTGATCACTCAAGAAAGAAGTTTCCAAGTCGACCTGTGTAAACTCAGGTTGACGGTCTCCCCGTAAATCCTCATCACGGAAACACTTCACGATTTGATAATAGCGATCAAATCCAGCATTCATCAACAATTGTTTTGTAATCTGAGGACTTTGTGGAAGGGCATAGAAATGACCCTTATTGACACGGGAAGGAACCAAGTAGTCACGTGCTCCTTCTGGAGTTGACTTAGAAAGAAACGGTGTTTCCACATCAATAAATTCTAATTCATCTAAGTAATTGCGGATCGAATGAGTTACTTTTGCACGGAGTTTGAGATTTTCCAACATCTCAGGACGACGAAGGTCTAAGTAGCGGTAACGAAGACGGGTATCATCATTGGCTTCAATTCCGTCCTTGATTTCAAATGGTGTTGTTTTAGCAGTATTAAGAACCGTAATAGCTTCTACCTTGAGTTCTACTGCTCCAGTTGGCAAGTTCGGATTAGCTTGTTCACGAGCTTCCACAAGACCTGTCACTTCTACAACATAT
>NZ_KV807490.1:0-66084 GCF_001812015.1 Streptococcus sp. HMSC073D05 | reverse complement strand
GTCACTTCTACAACATATTCACTACGGATGCTTTCAGCTGTAGCCATCACTTCTGCACTAACTGTTTCTGGATTGATCACCAATTGCATGATTCCTTCGCGGTCGCGTAGATCGATAAAGATCAAACCACCCAAGTCACGACGACGGCTAACCCATCCTTTCAAGGTAATATGAGTTCCAATGTGTTCTTCACGAACACGTCCAGCATACATTGAACGTTTCATTTCTAATTAATCTCCAAACTAATATTCTTCCTTCTATTTTACCATAAAGACAAACAGAAAGTGGCCTTTAGCTCAACTTTTTCAGTCAGCAACTTCTTTAGTTATCGTGACTGACTTCTTCCTTCTTTTTGGGATCATCGTAGAGAGTGGGTGCTAGCACCTTCATTAAAGTCGCTGTCCCAAATCGCAAGACAGCTGCTGCTAGTCCAAAAATAGGGGATAGGTAGCGGAAAAAGAAATCTCCCCTAAGTGCGTAGGTCATGCCACCCACAATAAAAAAGATCACAATTCCCTGAACGATTGCGTAAAACCAAATTTTTTTCACACTATTTCTCCTTTTCACAAACTAGCTGACTTATCCACTGTTTTTTATTACTTATCCACAAAAATGTGGATAACTTTCACCTGTTTTCCCCTCAAAAGAGGAAGTTCCATCAGCATCAGGACTTGCTTTCACCCATTTACAAGCAAGTTTCCCACAACCTGTGGATAACTCTCTTGCTCGTTTGTGACTTTCTCTCACTTTTCTCACAAATCAAGGAGCCAGGATTCGATCCTGCCCCCTTTGATCAAGCATTATTTAAATTCGTCTGGTGTCCCTTTATATTGGGCCCAGTCTTTACTGAAGAAGCGATCATTTAGATGGTAAGTTGGTGCTTTTTCAGCCTTTGTGACAAAGGGATTGACCGCTTTATCAAAGGCTAGCCAACCATTCCATCCCATATGAATCGTGTCTTCCATAAAATAGGACTGATCACCATCTTTAGAAAAGTCTGCAATATTAGTAAAACCTTGACTTTTCAATTGGTAACGAATCTTTTGAACAGCCTGTTCATACATGTCTTGGCTCAAGCCTGTGTATTTCATCCATTTGGCATTAACTGGAGGAATGACAAAGATAACATTGGTCCGAGATTTAGCAAACTGGTCTAGAACCAATTGCAAGTCATTGTACTCTGGAGATTGAACATAGGATTCGTTTTTTTGGAAACCTTTTAGTTTCTTCAACTTCATTTTTAAACGGGTATTGTAAAAATGATTGCTGATCCCAAGGTCGTTGTTATTGGTTTTGACTTTTGCTTCAGCCGTTGCAATTTCTTCCAATTTCTCATATGAGAATTGATCTGGTAAATCTTGTAGACGTTTTTTGACTTTCTTATCGTAATTCCCATTTGTACGCGTTGCAAGATTACTAAACAAAGCATCTTCGCGTTGAACAAGGTGGGAAACAAACTGGTTCAAAGACTGATCAAATCCGGAAATTTTCTTTCCTTGAGAAATTTTCGTTACAACACTTTGAAAGGCGACATTTGGATACTGTTGTAACAGACGCTTTGCAGCATACTGGGATGCAGCATCCTGTTGGTGATTTGCAATAAAGCTATTCAACTGATCGCTATTAAAGAATTGTTGAAAGGCAGAGGAATCATAGCCCTTCTTGGTGAACCATTGCGGAGAAACTACATAAACAGCTGTATTGTCCTTGAGTTCTGGCAAAATCTGTTGCATCCCAAAATACTGGTTCAAAGAAGCCGCACCACGTTCTCCTAAAAAGTAGGGTCTGTAATTGCGGTCATATTTTTCAGCCAAAACTGCTGGATGCACCACATCAAAACGCAACCATTCACTTGAGCCGAAATAAGGAACAAAGCGATGCTGTGGATCCGAAAGTGCTTCTTGCTTCTTTGTACGACTCTTGAAGCCTTCTGCATTCAGACTAACCGCAGCTTTTTTCTCTTCAGTATAGTTGTGCTTATGATTGATTGGATAAAAGAATAATAAAGCTGCTACCATGAGGAGCGCGCAAAATACGGGCCCTAAAATCAGCCACAAACGCTTAAGCATTCTGAAGCTCCGTTACACCTTCTACGATCTTGTTAGCAGTATTCCAATCATCGCGTCCAAATTCAGATACAGGAACACGGATTCCAAAGCGATTTTCCAGTTCCACAATCAATTCGACTGTTCCCATACTATCAAGGACACCCGCATCAAATAGATCCTCATCCATCATGTCTGAGACATCTTCCATAAACAATTCGTCAATAATTTCAATTACTTGTGATTTTACATCCATTTTTCTATACTCCTTTTATTTCAATTTTGGAAACCATTGTTGATCCAAGAATCCTGAGAAAATCAGGAAGGACAGCATTACCGTGTTAAAGGTGATAAAGATCCCTAAAGCTTTGGTCCAACGATTGTCCGGTATAGGATCCAATCCTTTTGCTTTTCTTTCTTTATTGATGGTCTTTTTCTTACGAATCCAAGCATCATTGATAACCAGTCCAAGCCCATGGAAGAGCCCATAAGCAATGTAGTACCAGGTCACCCCGTGCCAGAAGCCCATAACCAACATATTGATAATATAGGCAACATTTGAGGTGGTAATCCGGCTCTTGAATACTTTATTGCGCATCAATACCATCACGAGACGCATAAAGACAAAATCACGGAACCAGAAAGATAAACTCATATGCCAACGATTCCAGAATTCCTTTAAGTCACGTGATTTAAAGGGACGATCAAAGTTGATAGGACTTTTAATCCCCATCAGATTGGAAGCTGCTAAAGCAAACATCGAATAGCCCGCGAAGTCAAAGAAGAGATCAAAACCATAAACATACATGACTCCCAGCGTTCCGATATTGAAGAATCCACCTTGAGACAAGGCATAGGTCTGCACATGACCTAACAATAAGTGGCCAAAAATATGAGCTAGGATAAATTTATAAAGGAAGCCATACATGATGTACTTAACGGCTTGCTCCAACATATCCAATAATTCTTCACGCTCAGGAATGGCTTTATAATCCTCATTAAAACGCTTGAAACGATCAATCGGCCCACTTGAGAAGGTCGGCATAAAGAGCATAAAGCGTAAGAATTCCCAGAGTGTGAATTCTTTCAAGACACCATCTCGCATTTCGATGATCATTCCGACAGCCCGGAAAGTTAAATACGAAATCCCTAAAAATCCAAACAAGGATTGGTGCCCATTCTTGATCGCTGGCTCCACCTTAACAAAGATCAGGGGCAAGACAGACAAGAAGGAATGAAGATAGAAAATCCACTTATTGTCCGCTTTCTGACGATAAATCTTGTAGGAATACACAATCAAGATTTGCCAGACTACGTAAAAGAGCAGGGCATAAATTTGCTTGAGATTCGAACCTGTCAGCATCAAAATGATAAAGATCAGACTCACAAGTCCTTCATATACCGGAAATCTCTTTTTGAAAAAGAGGCCCACAAAGATCGGCAAAAAAGCTAGAATGAGGTAGATAAAATAGATCGGTGTTCCATAGTGTTCTAAATGAGGGAGCTGTTTCAAAAACTCGATCATCGGTTGTTAACCTCGCTAATCAACCCTTTGATGTCGATTTTCCCGTTTGGTGTTAATGGCAGGCTGTCACGGTAAAGGAATTTTGAAGGCATCATATAAGACATCATGATGTTTTCTAAATCTTCCTTAATGGCTTTCGTGATATCAATTTCGCGTTCAAATTGTTCTTTGACACCCTCTTTTAAGATGACATAGGCCAAGAGATTTTGGACCTTGTGATCTTTATTATAACGCGGTACTGCGACTGCTGAGTCAATATACTTCGATTTGTTCAAGTTTTGAGAGACATCCTCTAGCTCGATACGATAACCGTTAAACTTGATTTGGAAGTCCATCCGTCCACCATAGAGAAGGAGACCTTCATCCGTCATGGTTCCGACATCTCCCGTATGGTAGGCTGGAAGGCCTTCAAATTCGAAGAAGGCTTCTGCTGTTTTCTCTGGATTATTCATATAACCTTTTGAAACGGCTGGTCCAGACACGATGATTTCCCCTTGCTCACCATTTGGCAATTTGTTTCCTGCCTCATCAATGATGAAGGTTGGAGAATCTTCTTTGGTGTAGCCAATTGGCAGACGTTTCAAAGTAGCCAACATCTCATCTGTTACGGCTACAGCCGACAAAGCAACAGTTGCTTCCGTTGGGCCGTAGGCATTGATGATGCGTGCATTTGGGAAACGCTCACGCAATTTCTGGGCAGTTTTAACGGTCAACTCTTCCCCATCAAAGTAGAAATGGGTGATTCCTGGCATCTTTTCAGCATTGAAATCTTCAGACAACATGGCCATATCTGCAAAAGATGGTGTCGAAGTCCAGATAACAATCGGAAGAGAAAAGATGGTCGCAAAGAGTTGTTTGAAGTCTTGAGTGATGGCTGATGGAAGAGCAAAAAGGGTTCCTCCAAGAGCCAAGGTCGGTGCCCAGTACATGACAGACAAGTCAAAGGAATAAGGCGGTTGTGCCAACATTTGCGGACGCTCTGGCGTTGCAAATTCCTTGTCCGTAATCATCCAGTTGGTAAAACTGAGCAAGTTATCGTGCGAAATTTGCACCCCTTTTGGTTTCCCAGTTGTCCCTGAGGTAAAGATGATGTAGTAGTTATCATCCCCTTTGACCGGATGTTTCAAGTCATAGGCATGCTGAGCCGCATAAGCTTCACGCACTTGCTCCAAGGACATGATTGGAGCAGCTGGGTTTTCCAATGGAAATTCATTGATGGCAATAATCAAGCTTGGCTCTGCTACTTCAACAATGGCAGACACGCGCTCCAAGGCAGAGTGGCTATCAATTGGGATATAGGCATGGCCAGATTTTGTCAAGGCCACAAAGGTTGCTAACATTTCATATTCTTGACCACCAAAGACCACTACAGGTGACTTTTCAGGAAGTCCCATTTGGTCGATGTGGGCAGCCAAGCTATCTGAATCAGCCTTCAATTGGCCATAGGTATGCTCCTCACCAAGGACATTGTAAACCGGATAGTCTGGTTGTAGTTGCGCATAACGTTCAATTGTCTCGATCATATCAGTAATTGGTTGGTTTGACACGGCTAGGAGTCTCCTTTTCTAAAATTCGTTGTAGATAAAGCCACCCTGACCTTGACCAAGGTAACTAAAGAAATAAAGTAGGGCTAGGAAAATGGCGAAATACAAGACCGTCTGCCCGATAAATTTATAAAGTGTTTTATGTTTCATAAGTTTCACTCTTCATTTTGATTGTTACTCACTATTTTACCATTTTTTATACCAAGTAAGCAATTTTAAACATAGTGAGAATGTCGTAGAAAACGTTATCATTTCAGATCATTCAAGCCGTTTAACGATAGCATTTTTCTTTAATCAGTTTTCTGGTTGAAATCCTATTCTATTTCACAGTCCCCTGATAAATCAACTCCAGACACTTGTCCAGATCCACATCTCTCTCGAAATGGCTAGGTGTCCAAGGAATCTCTATATCGGGTAGAACACCCTGATCCGTCATCCCTTTCCCTTGATCCACGCTTAAACAGCGAGAAGTGGGAAACATTAAACAAAAATCGCCATAATCAACTGTACAACAATTAGAGTAGTCTAGAATCCCGAGAGTTGGTCGACCCACCACCGTTACCTTCTTAAACTGCCTCATCATCTGAACAAAATTATCCCCAGAAGAAGCGCAGTAGATATCCGACAAGATAAAGATCTGTTCAGGATAGTGGCCCCCTCTGACCTCTGGGAAGAATTCCTCGCTTTCTTCCTTATATGCTACATAGCCTTTTCCCCGATAGTGTATCAAATTCTCTTTCATATCTTCAAGTAGCTTAACTGTTTCGGGACTAATTTCTTCCTGTTGCATCCAGTCCTCAAAGTCTTTCAAGCGCAGGTCAACATTGCGCTCTGTGTAGAGAATTTCCATGCCATCATCATCCCAGTCAAGCGAATCATAGCCCTGATCCTTCTCTAAGCCTAGATGTAACAGAGGAAGATATAGAGAATCCGTCCCTCCACTGTTGCGTCGGACATCAATGATAAGAAACTTGACTTCCGTCATCATCGGTAAACACTCTTGGTATAAACGACCCAAAGATCCTTCATCCATAAAGTTATCCAGACGAAGATAAAGAATCTCATCGTCTAATCGTTTCCAAAAAATCTGATCCTGGATCGGTTCTCGACTGGGTACTACTTTAATGGTCTTTTCTATCCCTTCTCGAAGCAGGGTGACACTCGTTGACTGAGAGACCAAATCTGCCCATTCTCTATAATGTCTTTCTGGGGTCTTGCTGATAAAATAGGCTTTATGAAGAGAAGCTATCTGATCCAAGTCACTTCCATCCAGAGCTAGGATCTGATCTCCTACTTGAAGACCCGTATCTTCATTAGCTTCCTCAACATACAGTTTCTGTCCATTTATTCTCAAAAGGAACCCTTTTTGACTGGCCTTTTTATCTCGAAAAGAAACATGCCCGATCACCCCAAAACTAGCTAGGTAAGCCTTAACTTGATAGAGAAAGGCATCATCTGTCATATCATCTGTAATGTTTTCTCGAAAAGGCTCTGGATCGCATCCTTTTCGATCCTTGCTGGTAGATGAATCATGGGTCATAATAGAGACGACATCTTCAAAAATAGCAGTCTTTTTCATAAAGGATTCCTTCCATTTTTTAGAAACAGTATACCACTTTTTCTTAAAAAGTTCTTAAAACCCTAAAAAACTATCCTAAAGTAGGATAGCCGTTATAGATTCTTTCTTTTCTTCGCTTTCTTTGTCAGAGCGACATCACAATTTTCAATCTTGCTAATCAATAGATTGGCAAGGCCAAAATCATCGATGTTCGATTTCATATTTACCTCGTAGTTCAAGGTCAGTTGTTCTCCAGCTTGGGCCGTTGTGACAGAAATAAAGTCAATTTCTGAACAACTTTGGTCTAACAACTGGCTGATTTGTTCTGCAACAGAATCTTGTTTTAAGACGGTAATGGTCAAATGACGGCGCCGTTGATGGTCTGCCTTACTCTGTTTGTTCTCTAATACCAGCCACACCCCTAGTAAAGAAAGGGTTGATAAAATTGCCAATAAAAGATAGCCCGAACCTGCTGCCAGTCCTATAATCATGGCTAAGAAAATGGCAATCAACTCTCTCGAACCACTCGTAGCCGAACGAAAACGGATCAAACTAAAGGTCCCTGCCACTGCAATCGAGGTTCCCAAACTTCCATTGACCAAAAAGATCACTAAGGTCATCATAGAAGGAAGCAAGGTCAAACTAATGACAAACTCTCGAGTGTAAAGTGTTCGGTATTTATAGGTCCAAGATAGGGCCAGCCCTAGAAAGAGGCTGACCAAAAGGGCCAGCAGTAAGCGCACCGGATCCACTGTTGCTGTGGCATTATTAAAAATAGAATCAAATAGATTAGACATAGGCAGCACCTACCGTTTCTTGAACTGGTCTTGGGGCATAATCCAAGCCTTGTGATTTATGATAAGCACAGCTATATTTTGAAAATTTCTGCTTCACCAAACCATACTTCTCTAAAATATCCTTTAGCCATTGAGGTTCTTGCCCAGGAGCCTTAATTTCCATGATTACGAAGTCATCCTCTAGTAGAGGTTCTCCTTTCTTCCCATCAAAAAGGCTAACAGCCTGATCTCGAAAGACTAGGTTTTGATCGATTGTCACGCGAATCTTCTGATAAGGATAACCCTGAATGGATTTCTTTTCTTTGAGAGACAAGCGATCATAGTAAATAAACATCCGTGGTTCCAATCGATGACCATAACGTTTGCGCAATCTCTGAATCTCCTGCACTAAGTCTGGATCTTGTATCTGATGATCTACTTTCCCATCTGTCATCAAGTTGATAATGGCTTGCGAAGTGGCGACTAGACGGAATTTATGGCCAATTCCTTCTTCATCTTTTGACTTCACCTCTAGAAACACTGGACTGTCTGCTTGAGGTGTTTCTATATAAGTCCGCATCCGAATTTTTTCACGGCGGTGTTGTTTGGCAAGAGCATCTTGAATGACATCAAAATTTTCCGTATCAAAATAAATGTTTGAAATGGTTGAGGTTGGGTAATCATCTTCTACGACGTATTCTTTTAAGTCTTTGATCAAGTCCTTCACGTCATCTTTTGCGACGATATATTTTGTTTCGATTCGTTTGAAACTTGTCTCAATTGTTTTTTTCATGTTTCTTCTCCTTTAAGGGGGATCTATTGTTTCTAACCTTCAGTAAGTATGAATACGACTTACGTGCTTTCTAGTTTAATGGGACTTTCTTAACTGGTCATTAAGCCAAACTTAAAGAAAACTAAAGTTAAGGTTCCTTTCAGAAAAACTTTAGGAAACTTTCAGCTAGCAACTTTAGACTAGAAGCATATCAATGGAACGAGAGGAAAAGCTCATGCAATCAAACAAATGGAAATTTTTATTAACGGGGGCCGCAACCCTCACCTTACTGACAGCTTGCACCCAGGCGTCATCACAATCAGCTACAAAAAGCAATACTGCACAAACAACCGCTACTTCTACTTCAAAAAATAAAACAAACAATTCCAACTATTTTACAGATAAGGACAAGGACAGCTCTTATGATGAAAGCAAAGCCTCTACTGTAAAACTGTCTGGATCTTCTGCAAGTGTATCAGGTGACGGCGTAGCTGTATCTGGATCAACTGTGACCATCTCAAAGGCTGGAACCTATGTCATCTCTGGTGAATCCGATGGGGTTCAAATCAAGGTCGAAGCAGGTGACTCAGATGATGTTCACATCGTCTTGAAAGGCGTTACCATGACCAACACCAACGCCCCAATTTCTGCTACGAAAGCAGGGCATGTCTACCTGACTCTAGCGGATGGCACGACCAATACCTTGTCTGATTCAAGTTCAAACAATGATGAAGATGCCGACGCAGTGATCTTCTCTAAGGGCGACCTCACCATCAATGGTTCAGGTACGCTCAACATTGACGCCAAGAAGAACAACGGGATCAAGGCCAATGACACTCTCCATATCACAGGTGGAACCTATAAGATCACGGCTGTAGGAGATGCCTTCAACGTCAATGACGAACTCAATATCACTGGCACGACCATGACCATCGATGCAGATGAAGATGCCGTCAAGGTGGATAATGATGACGATACTTCGGTCGGAACCATGTACCTTTCAGATAACAAAATGACCATCACCGCAGGAGACGACGGCATCCATGCTTCTGGTGATCTGGTCATCGATAGCGGAACCTACAAGGTAACAGAGTCTGTCGAAGGTCTCGAAGGAAAATCGATCACCATCAACGGTGGTGATATCACCATCTACGCAACCGATGATGGTGTCAATGCAGCCAATGCTAATGCCAACCAAGATGAAATTTTCTTCACCATGAATGGCGGAACACTTAACGTTGAAGTTGGCCAAGGCGATACCGATCCAATTGATTCGAATGGAAATATCACTGTTACCGGAGGAACCATTAAATTAACGGGACAATCTGGATTCGACTTTGATGGTACTGCTACCTACACTGGCGGAGACATCTATATCAACGGTGAAAAACAAACAGAAATTGTCAACTCCATGCCTGGAGGCGGTGGGGCTCCAGGCGGTGGCGGACCTCAAGGCGGTGGACCTGGAGGTGGGCATCCATAATAACAAATAAAGGCAGGATTTCTTCCTGACCTTTTTTTGTTACCCTTTTTATGATAGAATAGAAAATCAATCAGCTTATCGAAAGGAACATGATGAAAAAACAAACGCTCCCTCTTTTCTTCACACTCTTGCTGTCTCTTCTTTTGCTATCAGCCTGTGTGCCGGATCTTAAGATCAACTTTAAAAAAGAACCAACAACTACCAGCTCAAAAAAGAAAACCTTTAAAAAAAGTAGCTCGAGTCGTTCTAGCCTCCCGAGTCGCTCAACCAGTTCAAATAGCTCAAGCAACTCCTCTAGCTCTCCCTCAACTACTACGGAAACCACTTCTGATATCGTCACAACCGAAGGACTCCCTAGAAATGCTCAAGAAGCACCCAAAGATAAAATTTATGCGACAGGGAACTTAAAAGTAGCCTACTCTAGAAATGACGATAAAATTTTTGCACAGACGCCGGATTATGAAGGATATACCACCGCTCTTGTCCAAACAATTCTTGGAAATCCAGAGAAACAACTAACAGACCCTGCTTATATTGCCGAATCTTTTGAAAATACCGAATTAGAAAATATTAAAGGGCTCTACCACGAGGGGAAAATCACAGAGGAACAAGCTCATGCCTTTTTGATGGGAGCTGTTGATCTCAAACAAGCGTCTAAATTCGGAGTAAACTACACCATTTACACCTATAAAAACAACACCATCCAACTGGTCTTTGAAAACGATCAACTTCTCTATATTACTCCAAATCCTGATGTCGTCTTCTTTAAATAATTTACATTCTCGCATAGACAAGCGAGAATTAGAATCTAAACAAACTATTTTAAAGTAAAATAAGTTAAATGATTCTCCAAAAAAATAAAAATGAGTTCCAATTTTTAAATCAATTCAAGAGAATACCGAAACTTTCCATGAGAAAAGTGCCTGAAATGTTATTGTTTCAGGCACTCGGAATTATTGAGACCTTAGGCTCAATAATTAGTCATGGAACTTCGAAGAAGTTCGCTGACGTCCGTACTCACCTAAGGAAAGTTTTTAATATGACTTTATCTTCAATCTGAGTCTCGCTTAAACAAGCGAGAATTTTCGTTTCACATGAAACAAAAAACTTCCAACACTCTCATTGTTGGAAGTTTTTTAGGATTAGTCCTCTTCATATTTTTTTGGATTATAGAACCACATTCCGAGGCCTGCAAAAAGAACAATAGTCATCAGAAGGAAGGCCACTTGATTTCCAATTTCTCCTGTCATCGAAATCGTTTGACGAAGACCAGAAACGGTATAACTCATTGGCAAGAATGGATGAACAGCTTGGAAAAATCCATTTGTCAAAGCAAGAGGATAAGTTCCTGCACTAGAAGCCAATTGCAAGAGCAAGAGGATCAAGGAAAGGAAAGCACCGACTTTTCTTTGCCATGTCGTTAAAGCTGTTACGATAGACATGAAGGCTACACTACCAATCACACAAAGGAAGAGAGTAGCCATCTCATGATTAGCTGATAAACCAATCAAGTGAACGGCACCATAGACCAAGACTCCTGCAATCACCGCAATCGTTCCGTTGACCTCAAAGCGAGATTTAAACCATGCCCAGCGACTTTCAGGATGACGACCGGATGGTAATTTTGCAAAGATCATGTTGGTTGACAAGGCACAAACAAAGAGAGCTACCGAGATCATATAAGGAGCCATTCCAACACCATTCACAGGGGTATTGTCATGGTCTGTTTTAGACAAAGTGACAGGATCTGCTAAGGTTTTAGCGTTTTCTTTTTCAGTTGTCGCAGCATTCAATTGTCCCTTAGCATCATTTAATCCTTGACTCAAGGTTTGGCTTCCTGTTGCTAATTCACCCAAACCATTTGTCAATGTTTGGCCACCCGCTGCTAATTTGCTAGACCCATCTGAGATTTGATTTGCACCGTCGGCTAGTTTATCAGCCCCAGTCACCAATTGACTTGATTTTTCTGTCAACTGGTTGACACCCGTGACAAGTTTATTGACACCACCTGCCAATTCTGGAGTTTTACTGTTCAATTGTCCTACACCGTCAGCTAATTTTCCAGCTCCAGCAACCAACTCACTAGACTTCCCTGTTAATTGTGTCGCTCCTGAAGCCAGTTGATTCATGCCTGATGTCAAGGCAGGCATCTTTCCATTTAACTCACCTAGACCAGAAGCTAATTGATTGCTTCCTGCAAGTAATTCTGATGATTTACTATCTAGTTGACCAACTCCTGCTGCTAACTGACTAGCCCCATTTGTTAAAGTACTGCTATTCGTCTGAAGTTGGGTTGCTCCATTAGCGATTTTATCGACACCAGCTGTATAAGCGCCGATCCCTTGACTGATGGTTTGGCTAGCTGGCAACAATTGTCCACTAACTGCGGATTGGATCTTAGACAAGCCACTTGACAAGTCTGTCAAGGTAGAAGAAGCTGTCGGTAAAACTTGATTGGCTGCCGTTTGCAGTTGTGTCAAGCTATTTCCTGTATTCAAACTACCTTGGATCGTTTGAATCGTAGTCAAGATTCCTTGAGCCGCCGTTTCACTCGAGCTTGGACTCGATGAGATCGCCGCATTGATTTCCGCTTGTTGGTCAGCTGTCATTGCTTGATAGGCTGCTGTCCCTTGTACACTTGCAAGGGCATTTGCACGATCCGCTTGGGCTGAAGCAAGGATTGATTGAGCTGAATTCGCTATACTGGTCAATCCAGCTGACAGTTGACTGGTATCTACTGAAGCATTTTGAATCGCTGCATTTAATTGGTTTAAACCTGCTGCCAATTGATCAATCTGAGCGGATTGACTTGTAGAAGCTTGTAGCTGGCTTGATAATGTTTGAATACCTGATTCTAATTGTGAAACCCCATTTCGAAGGGTAGCAGATTGACTACTTAATTGACCCGCTCCCTCTGATAAAGTAGCGACTCCATTTGTATAGGTTGCTAAACCATTTGAAAAGTTTGACAGGCCTGAATTCAATTGACGCACACCATTGGTATAATTCCCAAGACCATCATTGAGGGTCCCCATACCGCTGGTTAACTGACCAACTCCTGAGGCCAACTGAGGGGTTTGACTCGCCATTTGATTGAGACCATTTCCTAATCGATCCACTCCGGTAGCGTAAGCCATCAAGCCTGTATTAAAAGTACCAAACCCATTATTTAATTGATTGACGCCAGATACCAAGTTTGGAAGTTGACCAGCCATTTGATTGAGACCATTTCCTAATTGACCAACACCATCTGTATAGGCTGCTAGACCCGTACGAAGAGTAGTCGCACCATCTGAAAATGCTAAGCTTGAACGAGCCAATGTATTCAAATTAGTAGACAGTGTTTGACCACCATCTTCCAATTTACTTGCACCATCTGCTAATTTAGCACTTCCATCTGCCGCTGTCCCCATACCAGATTTAAGCGATCCCATTTTGGAAAATAAAGCTGTTGTATACGTATTGGTCACTTTTTCGGCCACTGACTGCTTCATCTTTGTCATCGCAGTGTCGCTCATTTTCCCTGCGATAAAACTATGACCACTGGATGTTTGGTAATCAATGGTCATCTGTTCCGGATGATTGGTTAAGATGGAGCTAGCTTTCTTTGAAAGATCCTCAGGCAGGGTTACAATCATATAATAATCGCCATTTTTAAGACCATCTTTCGCAGCTTTCTCATCTACAAAATGAAAATCAAGTGAGTCATTGTCCTTCAAATTGGACACCATGTCTTTTCCTATTTCCATCTTTTGTCCATTATATGTAGCAGATTGATCCTTATTGACAACCGCTACAGGAAGATCCGAAACTTGGCCATATGGATCCCACATGGAAGATAGAAAAATAATATTATAAAGAGCTGGAATCAAAGCAACTCCAATCATGACAATGATAAATGTTGGCTTTTTAAGAATAGCCTTCCATTCTTTCATCATATTTTTTGTCTCCTTTTTATACACATTGTCTAAATTTCTGATATAATAGATTATACAGTTTCTAGAAATTTTCACAAGTAGGAAATCTTTATTTTTAGACACTGTGTATAATTTTGTGCAAAAAGGATTAACAGATGACTGAGAGCAATAAACGATTAAAAACAAAACGAAATATCGAGGAGGCGATGGTTCGACTACTAGAAAAGGAATCATTCGACCAAATCACAACGGTTGAGTTAGCACAAGAATCCGGCATTAGTCGCTCTAGCTTTTATACCCACTATCGAGACAAGTACGATATGATCGAGCGCTACCAACAAGCACTCTTTCACAAGCTTGAATATATCTTTGACAAACACCAAGACGACAAGCGCCAAGCGATTACAGAAGTGTTCGAATTCCTAACCAAGGAGCCACTCTTTGCAGTTCTTCTGACAGAGAATGGAACCAAAGAGATCCAAACCTTCTTACGACATAAATTACAGATTCTTCTGGTTGATAGTTTGCAAGAGCGCTATAGTCATAAATCATTAACAGATATTGAAAGAGTCTACAGTTCTGTCTATCTGACCAATGCCTTCTTCGGAGTCTGTCAGATGTGGGTTTCGCGCGGAAAAAAAGAAAGTCCTCAACAAATGGCTGAATTTTTAATGAAAATGTTACGGTAACAGTCTCTCCTGATCGATCTAGATCAGGAGTTTTTTTATTAGCAGGTTTAGGTTTTAAGAAAACAAAAAGGGGAGCAAAGCCAGAAATCAACCCTTTAAGACAAAATAAAAAGCCCACTGTAGTAGGCTTTCTGCAAAGTATATCTTAAAATTAAAGCATTTTGTTGTAGAATTCAACGACAAGTGCTTCGTTGATTTCTGGGTTGATTTCATCGCGTTCTGGAAGGCGAGTCAATGAACCTTCAAGTTTGTCAGCATCGAATGATACGAATGCTGGACGTCCAACTGTAGCTTCAACAGCTTCAAGGATAGCTGGAACCTTAGCTGATTTTTCGCGAACTGAGATCACTTGACCTGGAGTTACGCGGTATGAAGGGATATCAACGCGTTTTCCGTCAACAAGGATGTGACCGTGGTTAACGAATTGACGAGCTTGACGACGAGTAGTCGCAAGTCCAAGACGGTAAACAACGTTATCCAAACGACGTTCTAAAAGAAGCATGAAGTTGAAACCGACAGTTCCTTCTTTAACTTTAGTAGCTTGTACGAACAAGTTACGGAATTGTTTTTCACCAAGTCCGTAAGAGAAACGAAGTTTTTGTTTTTCAGCTAATTGCAAACCGTATTCTGACAATTTTGAACGGTTGTTTGGTCCGTGTTGACCTGGTACGTAGTTACGACGTGCCAATTCTTTACCTGTACCTGTAAGTGACAAGCCAAGACGGCGAGATTGTTTCCAAGATGGTCCTGTATAACGTGACATTTAAAATGTCCTCCTATAAAAATAATTTTTGTAGGAAATAACGTTTTAGACAAACCTGATTCGTTCAGAAAGCCTTCGCCCAAACAGCAAAGGTTACTTTTCTAGCTGACTTCCTGTTGACGAGCTTCATTTTGTCCTGCTGTCATTTCGCACAAATTCTATTCTATCACGGAATAGAAACTTTGTAAAGTCCTTCAAAACAATTTCAATGAAATTCAGACAATAATTCTATGATTCGTTTTTTATATTGCAATTGTTGCCAGTCTCTATCCGTTGCTGGATCCCATTTTAAAGGAAGATCTGCAATAATTTCACCGGGATTATGATTTAAGATATAGATCCGGTCACTCAATGTCAAAGCTTCTTCGATACTATGAGTGATCACTAGAGTGGTGAGACCAAGACGTTCCTTACTGTCTAGATACCAGTGATAAAGATCCTGCCTTGTCAATTCATCTAAGGCACTAAAAGCTTCATCTAATAGGAAGACAGAATGACCCAGAAGATAGGTTCTCAATAGCGCCACCCGTTGCCGCATCCCCCCACTCAGGGCATTGGGATAAAGGTTGGCAATACTTCCCAATTTAAATTCATCTAACAATTTTAGAGCTGTAGATGTTGCCTCTTCCTTAGGAATCTTTTTTAATTGAAGGGGAAGAATAATATTTCCCAATACTGTCTTATGTTCTAACAAAAGATCCTTTTGTAGCATATAGCTGACTTTTCCAAAGGAGATCGGGGCATCATCTACTTCTATAGCGCCCTTTTGTAAGGGAAAGATCCCAGCAATTAAATTAAACAAGGTTGATTTCCCTACCCCACTTGGACCTAGAATAGAGACGATTTCTCCTTTTTGCACTTCTAGTGATACATTGTTTAAAACTGCTTTATCTCCAAAAGAGAAACTTACATCTTTTACGGTTAAAATATCAGTCACCTACCAATTCATTTGTAAAACCTTTGTCTTCTAAGTCATTTGAAACCAATCCTTGCTCTTTTGCCCAAGCATAAAAAGCATTCCAACGCTTGGAGTCAAACTGCCCCCATTTATCCTTGTCTGAAGCATATTGACTGGAAAGATATTTTTGAGAAGCTAGTACAAAATCACGCTGGTTAGCTAAGGCAGGGGCCTGTTTGATCAAGATATCCGCAGCTTCTTCTGGATGCTCTATAGCATATTGGTAGCCTTTTTTCACCGCTTGAATGAATTTTTTTGCTTCCTCTTTATGAGACTTCAAATAGTCATTGTTAGCAATAATAACAGGCGAATAGTAGTCAAATGCAGGAACAAAATCTTTCATATAGAAGAAATTGGTCTTCATTCCCTTTTGCTCAGCCAAAATTCCATCCCAACCGTGATAAATCCAAGCAGCATCAAAGACCTTATTTTCAATCGGAGTAATGGAATTTGAATCACTATTTGGAACCAATTTTACTTGATTAAAATCAGCTCCTTCTTTTTTCATCATCGATTTGATCATTTCCAACTCAATCGGATCATTCCAGGTACCATACTTCTTACCCACCAAATCTTTTGGACTTGTGATCGCTGCATCTTTTCTTGAAATAATCCCTGACGTATTGTGTTCGACGATAGCTGCAACAGCGGTAATACCCGCACCTTTATCTAATTTCTTAGCCATAGAATCTTGGAAATAAATACCAAATGGAGCTTTCCCATTGATAATCAAATCAGAACTACTGTCTTCCGGCGGAAGTTTTATATCTACATCCAGTCCTGCATCTTTAAAATACCCTTTTTCCTTTGCTACATAGAGACCCGTATGATTGGTATTCGGGGTCCAATCTAGAATAAAATCAATCTTTTTCAAATCACTTGACGATTGCTTGACAGAATTTTGACAAGCACTCAAGAAAACAAATCCCAATATTATTGAGAAAAATAAACCTATTGACTTTTTCATTAGCTATACCTCTTTTACATTTTTGTCAATTTAATTTTTACACCATTTACAAGTTTGTCAATCCTTTTTCCATTTTAGAATGTTTTTTTCTAATTGGTCAACGAGAAACATACCGAGTAAACTAATAGCAGAAATCAATACAATGATCGCAAACATCGTATCATACTGAAATAACTTCTTCGATTGGATCATATAGACCCCCAATCCATCAAAACCTCCTAGCCATTCTGAAACGACTGTACTGATAAAAGCATAGGAAACGCTCACACGTAAACCTGCAAAAAAATAAGGAAGCGCTGCAGGAATTTTATAATGGACTAAGGTCTGAAAGCGATTGGCTTGCATAATCTGAAATAATCTCAGAATATCTTGATCGCAATGCCGAAAACCATCTAACAGACTGACTACGATGGGAAATACCACCGTAATAATGATCAAAACCAGTTTTGGAAGCATACCATAACCAAACCAAAGAACCAGGATAGGGGCCAAGGCAATCGTCGGAATGGTTTGAATAACAACCATAAAAGGATAGACCAGATCATTCACCCATTGAAAACTATCCATGAGAATCGCAAAGCCAGAAGCAAGAAGAACCCCTATAACAAGTCCGATCAAGGCCACTTGAAGGGTAGACAAACTGTGATGAATCAGGAGAGCTCGATCTCGTACAAAGGCATTCCCGATTTCAAGTGGCGTTGGTAATACAAATTTGGGGAGGATATTTAAAAATCCTGCTAACTGCCATAAGACAAGAAGACTGCTAAAACCTGCAAATCCTATCAATTGTTTTGAATATCTTTTTACAAGAGACATCGTAACCTCCTTTCTAACAAATAAAAAACGCCTCCAAAATAGGAGACGGATTGCACAAGGTCACTCATAACGAAAAATACATTTCATTTGTTTCCTACGCTGGCATTACCCAGATCAGGTGCGGTCGAAGCTTACACTTCCTCTCAGACTGTACACAGACTCCCATATGTATTTATTATAATAACTGATTTAGACGATAAAAGCAAGAAATTAATCCAAATAACGAATTAAATTCTTCTCTGTTAAAATATCTGAATAGGTGTAAGACTCCACGTAGGTATTAGCTGGTTCACCTGGTAAGCTATTGTCGTTCGTATACTCGATAATGAATAAAGAAGGATAGACCTCAATCAAGCGTCCAAATTTATTTTTTTGACGTTTCCGTCCATTTTCAAGCGTCATTTCAACCACTTGTCCTTCATGGGCCTTGATTTCTTCCTTAATTTTTTTCATTTTTGCAACATCTGTAAATGCATCACTCATCTTATTGATCCTCTCTCTTTGAAATACTTGAGAATTTATTGTATTCCTTTTGGAATATTAATTCGACTGTCCCACGCGCACCTGAACGGTTTTTCTCTATAATCACTTCAACCGTATTATTGGGCATTCCATCTTCTTCCTCTTCACCAGCTCGATCATAATAATCATCACGGTACAAGAAAGCAACAATATCCGCATCCTGCTCAATCGATCCAGATTCACGAATATCAGAAAGAACAGGGCGTTTGTCTTGGCGCTGTTCCACACCACGTGATAGCTGACTCAAAGCAATAACGGGAACTTTTAGTTCCTTAGCCAAAATCTTTAACTGACGAGAAATTTCTGAAACTTCCTGTTGACGGTTTTCTCTTCCAGTCCCTGTAATCAGCTGCAGGTAGTCAATCAGAATAAGACCAAGATTCCCTGTTTCCTGCGCCAATTTTCTTGCTCTCGAACGAATCTCAGTGATCCGAATTCCTGGGGTATCATCGATGTAAATACTCGCATTGGCCAAATTTCCTTGAGCAATGGCATATTTCCGCCACTCTTCATCCGTCAATTGACCTGTACGAATCGAATGGGATTCAATCAAGCCTTCAGCTGCTAACATCCGGTCAACCAAACTTTCAGCACCCATTTCTAATGAGAAAATAGCCACTGTCTTATCCAACTTTGTCCCGATATTTTGAGCAATATTTAGAGCAAAGGCTGTTTTCCCTACTGCAGGACGAGCCGCTAAAATAATCAACTCTTCCTCATGTAGCCCCGTCGTCATATGGTCCAAATCGCGATAGCCTGTCGCAATACCCGTAATATCAGAGGTTTGAAGCGAGCGGGCTTCTAAGCTACCAAAATTTATATTCAAGATGTCTCGAATATTTTTAAATCCACTACGATTTGCGTTTTCACTAACATCAATCAGAGCTTTTTCAGCACCCGCAATGATTTCATCTGAAGGACTTGCACCATCATAAGCTTGATTAATACTTTCCGTTAATCGAGAGATCAATCGACGTAAGACAGCTTTTTCGGCAACAATCTTCGCGTAATACTCCGCGTTAGCTGAAGTTGGTACCGAATTAATGACTTCTACCAAATAGGAGAGACCGCCAATGTTTTGGAGATCCCCCTGACTATCTAAAATATTTCGAACAGTCGTCGCATCAATCGCATCCCCGCGGTCAGCTAGATCGATCATGGCTTTAAAAATCAAACGGTGCGAGTACTTAAAGAAATCGCCAGGCTCGATATATTCACGAACAAAGACCAATTTCCCCTCATCAATAAAGATGGCTCCCAACACTGATTGCTCCGCTTGGATATCCTGAGGTTGTGTTCGTAATTCCTCTATCTCAGCCATAAAAAAACCTTTCTATCGATCGTGTTTACCCTTCGTTTACACGAATATTAATCACACCTGTAACATCTTGATAAATTTTTACAGGGACATCAATCAAACCTGTTGAACGAATTGGAGAGGAAACTTGGATATGACGTTTATCAATTTTAATGCCAAATTGTTTCTCAAGCTCTTCTGCAATCTTTTTATTGGTAATAGAGCCGAAAGTACGGCCATCTGGCCCAATTTTTTCAGTGAATTGAACAACAGTTGCTTCTTCTTCTAATTTTGCTTTAATATTTTGCGCTTCCGCTAACAATTCAGCATGCGCTTTTTCTTCTGACTTTTGCTTTCCACGAAGTTCACCGATTGCTTGGGCATTGGCTTCTTTCGCAAGATTTTTCTTGATCAAAAAGTTTTGTGCATAACCAGTAGGCACTTCTTTAATTTCGCCTTTTTTACCTTTACCTTTTACATCCGCTAAGAAAATAACTTTCATTCTACATTCTCCTTTTCAATAGTTACTTCGTTTTCAATAGTCTCAATCAATTGTTGACGAATACTCATCAAATCTTGACCCTCAATTTGAGAAGCCGCCGAATTGAAATGACCTCCTCCGCCAAGCTGTTCCATGATACGCTGTACATTGACTTTGCTTCGACTACGTGCAGAAATCGAGACAGTCCCACTTTGATTACAAGCAATGACAAAGGTTGCTTCCACCTCAGACATGGCCAGCATACTATCAGCAGCCTTACTAATGGTTACTGAATCATAGGCTTTAGTCGTATTGGCACAAGCTACGATGATATGCGGCAAAATCTTTTCACCAGTCAAGATCAGTTCGTTCACTTCGCGGTACTCGTCAAACTGAATCGCAGAGATCTCCTGGATGGCTACACTATCACTACCTCTTGAACGAAGGTAACTCGCCACATCAAAGGTCCGACTCGTAACACGTGCGGAGAAGTTCTTAGTATCCAGCATGATCCCAGCCATCAAGACACTAGCTTGAATCTTCGTCAACCGATTTTTCTTCGACTTCTGGAACTGAATAAGCTCACTAACCAATTCGCTCGCGCTACTTGCTCCACTTTCAATATAGGTGATCAGAACATTTTCAGGGAAATCATCATCCCGACGGTGATGGTCAATGACAATAATCTGTTGAAATTCCTGATAAAACTCTTTAGAAAGGGTCAAGGCTGTCTTAGAATGGTCAACCATAATTAACAAAGAGCGATCCGTCACCATTTGCATGGCTTCCTCTAGGGGAAGGATTTTCGTTACCTGCTCTTCTTCTAGTTTTGCAATTGCTCTTGAAATATCACTAGCCATTGCACGTGGGTCATAAACCACATAAGAGGAAGCCAAAATATTGCTAGAGAAAAACTGCATTCCCACAGACGCTCCTAAAGCATCCATATCCAAGTTTCTATGTCCAACAATGAAGACTTGATCAACGGATTTAATCTTATCCGAAATAGCTGTCATCATAGCGCGTGTGCGAGTCCGAGTCCGCTTCACAGCTGAAGCTGTTCCCCCACCAAAGAAAATAGGGTTTTTCTGTTCATTATTTTCCTTGACAACCGCTTGATCCCCACCACGAACTTCCGCAAGGTTTAGGTTCAAGAGAGCCACTTTACCAATCTCATCATGCTCTCCATCACCGTACGAGAATCCCATACTTAAGGTAATAGGTAGCTCACGATTTTTAGCTTCTTCACGGAATTGATCGATGACTGAAAATTTTGATTCCATCAACTGTTCTAAGACCGTGTAGTCTGTAAACAAATAGAAACGATCCATCCCCACACGTCTGTAAAACATATGGTAATGAGCTGTAAACTCTTCTACAAAGTTGGCAATAAAACTATTGATATTACTAATATCAGAGTCTGAAATGACATCTTCTAGATCATCATAGTTATCAACAGAAATAATACCGATAACAGGACGAGTTGTCACCAATCCCACAGTAGCTTCATACTCACTTGAAACATCAAAAAAGTAAACAACACTAGACGTCTGATCAAAGTAAACGGAATATTTCTTATCGGCTACAGTGACATAATGTCCTTTATCCTCAAACAGAGTATTGAGTAACTTTTTCAATGATTCAACATCAAAGTCCCCATCATCTGTTGAAAAAATCAATTCAGCATAAGGGTTGAACCACTCTACTTCATTTGACTCTTCATTAATTTTGATAACTCCAACAGGCATTTTATCAAGGAGGGATGCTAATCCGCTTTCTGCCTGATGGTTCACATATTGTATTTGTTCTAATTCATCTAACTCTGAAATTTGTAACTGGTATTCAAATAAAGCAATCAATCCAGCTAAGACTAAAAAAATTGCAATGAGAGTTACATAGCCTTTGCCAAAGATTCTTAAAAAAATTGCTAAAATTGCAAATGAAATAAAACCAATTAACACATAATGGATGAACGATAAACGAAATTTTTTCATCATAAACCTCTTCTCGGAATTATACCATAAATAGAGGTAAAAAGCGAGGTTTCTCTCTATATTACAGAGAAGATTGACTTGTAAAAAGAGCTTCCTCCGCCTCACTACTTTGTAAACAACGTTTACAACTGTGTAAACAGAAACAACAGATTTCAATCCATAAAATTGAGGCTGAAACATCATCTCAGCCCCATTTTATTAGTGGTTTGCTTTGTTTTTGGAGATACTCCGAGATTTACCTTCCAAGTAAACCATTAAAATAGAGATATCCGCTGGATTGACACCTGAGATACGACTTGCTTGACCAATCGTTTCTGGATTAATTAATTTAAATTTTTGACGCGCTTCGGTTGCGATGGAGTCAATATCATCCCAGTCAATATTCGCAGGAATTCGTTTTTCTTCCATACGCTTCATTTTTTCGACTTGGTCCATTGCTTTTGAAATATAGCCTTCGTATTTAATTTCAGTTTCAATCAATTCAATGATTTTATCATCCAGTTCTTCAGCTGCAGGACCGATAAATTCTACCACATCTTGGTAAGAGACTTCTGGTCTTCGCAAGAATTCTTTAGCAGTGACAGCATCTGTCAATGGTTTAAAGCCCATTGCAGCAACCTTTTCATTGGTTTCCTTTATTGGCTTTAACTTAATGCTGTCTAAACGCTTCATCTCGCTTTCAAACTGATACTTCTTGGTTTCGAAACGTTGCCAACGTTCATCATCTACCAATCCAATTGCTCGTCCCATTTCTGTCAAGCGCATATCGGCATTATCATGACGCAAAATCAGACGGTATTCTGCACGGCTTGTTAACAAGCGATACGGTTCGATCGTTCCCTTTGTTACCAAATCATCGATCATGACCCCAATATAACCATCACTGCGTTTCAAAATAAGTTCTGGTTTTCCTTGGATTTTTAGAGCCGCATTGATCCCTGCAATAATCCCTTGACCAGCGGCCTCCTCATAGCCTGATGTGCCATTGGTTTGACCAGCTGTAAAGAGACCTGAAATTTTCTTGGTTTCCAAAGTTGCGCGCAATTGATGAGGCAAGACCATATCATACTCAATCGCATAACCCGTTCGCATCATTTCTGCCTTCTCAAGTCCCTTAATAGAATGGACGAGATCTCGCTGAACATCTTCTGGTAAACTCGTTGACAGTCCCTGAACATAGACTTCTTCTGTATTTCGTCCCTCTGGTTCTAAGAATAGTTGATGACGCTCTTTGTCAGCAAAACGGACAATTTTATCCTCAATGGACGGACAATAGCGAGGACCCACTCCCTTTACAACCCCTGTAAACATAGGGGCCCGGTGTAAATTATTCTGGATAATTTTATGGCTATGCCCATTCGTATAAGTCAACCAACAAGGAACCTGATCCTTTACATAATCTTCATCACGCGATGTATAAGAAAAATGATTTGGAGCTTCATCTCCAGGTTGAATTTCCGTTTCGTCATAATTAATTGACGATGCCTTTACACGAGGTGGTGTCCCTGTTTTGAAACGTCCAATTTCTAATCCTAGCTGTTTGAGATTGTCGGCCAAATTGATAGAAGCTAGACTATGATTAGGTCCTGATGAATACTTGAGATCTCCAATGATAATTTCTCCGCGTAAAGCTGTACCAGTAGTGACAATAACAGCCTTTGCCCCATACTCTTGGTGAGTCGCAGTCCTTACACCAACAACCTTACCATTCTCCACCAAAATCTCATCAATCATAGTTTGGCGAAGAGTTAAATTTTCTTGGTTTTCAACCGTTTTCCGCATTTCTTTTGAGTAAAGTTCTTTGTCTGCTTGAGCCCGAAGTGCACGAACAGCAGGACCTTTACCAGTATTGAGCATTTTCATTTGGATGTAGGTCTTGTCGATATTCTTCGCCATTTCTCCACCGAGGGCATCGACTTCACGCACGACAATTCCTTTAGCAGAACCACCAATAGAGGGATTGCAAGGCATAAAAGCCAGCATTTCAATGTTAATAGTCGCAAGTAAGACCTTACAACCCATACGGCTAGCAGCTAGAGAGGCTTCTACTCCCGCATGCCCCGCACCGATTACAATGATATCGTATTCTTCAATAAAATTATAAGTCATTTTTTCTCCTATTTCTCAAGATGGATGTGAAGTAATTTTCCGTCCCATTCTGGTAGGGCTGATTTTAAAAAGGCTGGTTTCAGGTCAACAGTGTGTAAATCTTCTAAAGCAATCCAACGGCAAGGTAATTGCTTTGTATCTTCCTGCATGACCAAAGGTGCATCTTCCAGCAAGTCCACCAAATAATGAAATTCAATATTATGGTAGTGGATTCCAGCTTGTTCAAAGTGATTTTCAACCACGAAAGCTAACGGACCTGCTGTAGATGTGACACCAAGTTCCTCTTTGACTTCACGAACTACAGCATCTCCTGTAGTTTCATTGACTTGAATAGCACCTCCGATTGTATAACAGCCGTCCTCATCTTCTATGACGAACAAGCGATTATCTTTTACAATCAAAGCAGTCGCTCTCACACCAAAAACAGTAGAACCTATTTTCGTCCGAAAATCCTGTTGCCTCATTTTACTTCCTTTCGAAATCACACAAAAATAGTCAAAACTCTGAGAAGTGCAGGACAAAAAAGCCTGCAACATCCATGAGCTTTGACCATCATTTCTATTGCTTTTATTATTGTAGCAAATTGAGAAAATTTGTCAATTAAATATACTGACAAACTTTTCCATCCCGATAAGCATTGTCAATCAAGCCACCGCCTAGACACTCTTCACCGTCGTAAAAGACAACAGCTTGTCCTGGTGTAATGGCTCGTTGAGGTTCTGCGAAAATCACTTCTGCCTTGTCACCTTTAACGTGTACAGTCACCTTGGAATCTGGTTGACGATAGCGGAACTTAGCTGTACACTCTAATGTAAACTCTTCTGGCATATCTCGTGTAAAGTGAACTTGACTAGCCTGTAAACTTGTTGACATCAATGCTTCATGGTAGAAGCCTTGGCCGACATAAAGAATATTTTGACTAAGGTCTTTACCCACTACAAACCATGGAGCATTGTCTCCACCTTGTTGGCCACCAATTCCAAGGCCTCCCCGCTGACCGATCGTGTAATACATCAAACCAGCATGTTCGCCCATATCTCTTCCATCGATGGTCATCATTCGACCTGGTTGGGCAGGAAGGTAGTTCCCTAGAAACTCTTTGAAATTCTTTTCTCCAATAAAGCAAATCCCAGTTGAGTCTTTCTTTTTAGCTGTTGCTAGTCCTGCCTCTTCTGCCAAACGGCGAACCTCAGGCTTTTCCAAATGTCCCAATGGGAACATGGTTTTTTGAAGTTGTTCTTGTGACAGTTGGCTTAAGAAATAAGTTTGGTCCTTCCCGTTGTCAACGCCACGTAACATATGGACAATGCCATCCTCATCACGCGCCACTCGCGCATAGTGCCCTGTCGCTACATAATCGGCACCGAGTGTCATAGCATAATCTAAAAAGGCCTTAAATTTGATTTCCTTATTACACATGACATCCGGATTTGGTGTTCGACCAGCTCGGTATTCAGCAAGGAAATATTCAAAGACACGATCCCAGTATTCTTTCTCAAAGTTGACAGAATAGTAAGGAATGCCAATTTGGTCTGCAACCGCTGCTACATCTTTGTAATCTTCTGTAGCTGTGCAGACGCCATTTTCGTCTGTGTCGTCCCAGTTTTTCATGAAGATGCCGATGACATCGTAACCCTGTTGCTTTAATAATAAAGCTGTTACAGATGAATCCACACCACCACTCATACCAACAACAACACGTGTTTTCGAGTTATCACTCATAGATTTCTCCCATCTTTTCGTTTCTCACGATTGAAGGTCGTGGTTTGCTTCAACGATTGAAGGTCGTTTTGAGCAGTTACCATTTTAACACGCTTTATATTAGAAAACAAGCATCTTACTATTCTTTTTGTTGATCAGGATCGATGGGTTTACAAGTCTGTAAATTAAAAAAGAGTCCTATTCAAGAACTCTTTTCATACGAATTTAATACCAGCCATTTGCCAACCAGAAATTTTTAGCTGCTGACCATGATCCATAACGGTTGACAACATATTGATTGGCCACTTTTTCTTGGTTTGCAGGTGATAAATCACCATTCAAATAAGTGATAGTCAATTGGTAACGACCATAATATTGGCCATTTTGTGCTGTATAACTACCACTTGACTCTTTTTGGGCAATCCATTCCTTGGCAGCTGCATCTTCCGCACTCAAGCCATCTGAAGCAGAGACAGTAGTTGTTGCTTGTGTAGTATCCGTTTTACTAGCAGGAGCTTGCTCCGTGTTTTTCTGCGTTGTATTTGCATCTTCAATTTCAAGAACTTGACCAACTGAGATGAGATTCACGTTACTAATCTTATTTTTCTTAGCAATTGCATCAACCGTTGTGTTCTTCTCTTTAGCAATAGCTGATAAAGTATCACCTGATTTTACAGTATAAGAATCTGCATTCGCTACAATTGGAAGGAAAAGTCCTGCAAGTAAACTAAGTCCAATAATTCGTTTCATCATTTGTTTTTTATTCATTATTATATACTCCTTTATTGGTATACCTCTATACTACACAAGAAATATTTCATATTTATTGAAATAATGTGTCAAATATTTCAGTCAGATGTTAGAAATACTAAAAATCCAGGATAATATAAATGCTTTAAGCCCCCTTTAAGATTTCTCAGATATTTCGGGAAAAATAGAAGAAATCATCAGCCATATCTGATATAATGAAGTAAAGTGATCACAAAGGAGCAGAGCATGAACTCTTTAAAATTCCAATCAGTTTTTGATATTATTGGACCTGTGATGATCGGCCCATCCAGTAGTCACACTGCAGGCGCTGTTCGAATTGGTAAAATTGTTTCTTCTATCTTTGGAGAGGAACCAAAAGAAGTTGAGTTCCAATTATTTAATTCCTTCGCCAAAACCTATCGTGGTCATGGAACAGATTTAGCCTTAGTAGCGGGCATCTTAGGAATGGACACAGATGATCCTAGAATCCCAGATAGTCTAAAAATTGCACATGAACGAGGCATTCGGATTATTTGGTCTATTCAAAAAGAAAGCAATGCTCCTCACCCAAACACAACGACTATTACTGTTAAAAATGATCATAAAACGATTTCTGTCACTGGAATCTCAATTGGTGGTGGGAACATACAGGTTACTGAGTTAAATGGCTTTGCTATCTCGCTAAATATGAATACTCCAACCATTATCATTGTTCACCAGGACGTCCCTGGAATGATCGCTCATGTGACAGAAGCTCTTTCTCGCTATGATATTAACATTGCACAAATGAATGTGACGCGGGAAAAAGCTGGAGAAAAAGCGATTATGATTATAGAAGTTGACTCAAGGAGTTGTGAAGTAGCGATCGAAGATATCCGTAAAATTCCTCATCTTCATAATGTCAACTTTTTCAAATAAGGAGTTCATATGTTTTATTCAATTGTAGACCTCGTAGAACAAGCAAGCACGCAATACCAAGGAAACGTCGCAGAGTTAATGATTGCAACTGAATTTGAACTAACTGGTCGTGAACGAGAAGAAGTCCTACGATTAATGACCCGTAATTTAGAAGTGATGATTGATTCTGTAAAGTTAGGATTAAATGAAAACCACTCTCGTAGTGGGTTAACCGGTGGGGATGCCGCAAAATTAGATCGCTATATCAAATCAGGAAAAACGTTATCTGACTTGACCGTCCTAACCGCAGCGAAGAATGCTATTGCTGTCAACGAACACAATGCTAAGATGGGACTGGTCTGCGCAACACCCACTGCAGGATCTGCTGGCTGCCTTCCCGCAGTTCTCACTGCAGCAACTCAAAAATTAGGGTTAAACCGTCAGCAACAACTAGATTTTCTACTGACAGCTGGAGCTTTTGGTTTAGTCATCGCCAATAATGCTTCTATTTCAGGTGCAGAAGGTGGTTGTCAAGCAGAAGTTGGTTCTGCTTCAGCTATGAGTGCGGCTGCATTGACACTTGCTGCTGGGGGAACTCCTTATCAAGCGAGTCAGGCAGTCTGTTTTGTCATCAAAAACATGCTTGGGCTCATTTGTGATCCAGTAGCAGGACTCGTGGAAGTTCCATGTGTCAAACGAAACGCAATGGGAGCCAGCTATGCCTTCATTGCTGCTGATATGGCCTTAGCAGGTATTGAATCAAAAATACCTGTTGATGAAGTGATTGACGCCATGTACCAAGTTGGTTCTAGTCTTCCGACTGCCTTTAGAGAAACAGCTGAAGGAGGATTGGCAGCAACACCAACCGGACGTAGATTACAAAAAGAGATATTTGGAGAATAACATGCAAGCCTTGTTTTTTGATTTAGATGGAACATTAGTTGACAGTTCCAAGGGAATTACAGAGAGCTTTCAACATACATTCGATACTTTGAAGGTTCCTCAACCCGATCTCAAAACCATCCGTAGTTTTATGGGACCACCTTTGATTTCTAGTTTTGAAGCTACTCTTCCTGAAGCTTTGGTAGATCAAGCTGTAACTATTTATCGCCAGTATTATCATGAAAAAGGTCAATACAAATCAACTCTGTTTCCTCAGATAGTAGAAGCTTTGAAAGCATTACAAGACGAAAACATTCCTCTTTATGTAACTACTTCAAAACATGAACCGGTTGCTTTACAGATGTGTCAAGATTTAGGTATCGCTAAATACTTTAAAGGAATTTATGGATCAAATTCAGATCGTATCCACAAAGCCGATGTCATTCGATACGCCTTGTCAAGCAATGACCTTCCAAAAGAGGAGACAGTGATTATTGGGGACACAAAATTTGACCTCATTGGAGGTCAAGCAGTTGGTATAAAAACCATGGCAGTCACTTGGGGATTTGGAGATCTTGAAGAGCTACTTCTTTACTCACCAGATTTTATTTGTCACTCTCCGCTTGACATTCTTGAGACATTAAAAAAATAGGTTTACAAATTGTAAACCTATTTTTTAATAACCCCAAGCTGATAAACCTTGTGAGCTGTATGCATTATATGCTGCCTGGATTTGATCATCAACCGTTGCAGTTGAACCCCAACCTGGCATTGTTTGGAACAAACCACTTGCACCAGAAGCATTTGCTGCATTTACTTGACCATTTGATTCACGGGCAATGATTGCTTCCCAAGTAGAAGCAGGTACACCAGTCATTTCAGCCATACGAGCAGCTGCATAAGATCCTTGTTCTCCAGCAGTATTACCATTTGATAGAACAATTCCACCATTTGTTGATTGTGCAGAAGTCACTGCAGCATTTGCTGCATAAGTTGTTTGTTTTTGAGCAGTTTGTGCTGCTGCAGGTGCACTTTCAGCAGGTTTTGCTTGCTCTTGTGGAGCAACTTTATCAATCATAGATTTTGAACGCTCACCTAACTCAATAATTTGTCCTGCATAGATCAAATCTTCATTGGTCAAATTGTTAGATGCAATAATATTTTCTACTGAAGTGTTATTTTCTAGTGCAATTTTTGATAGAGTATCTCCAGACTTCACTTCGTAAGTTTCAGCATTCACTGTAGCAATACCAGAAATGAAAAGTGATGCTGCTGAAAGTAGGGAAGTGACTGTCCATTGGAACTTTTTACTGTTCATGAATTCTATTCTCCTTTCGAACATAATTCTATCATACACACAAAATGTTACAGTTTATTGTAGAATATATTACAAATGTTACAAGAATATGTGAATTTAATGTAAAAAGCGCTTTGTATAGCGCTTTTTCCTTATTTTTGAACCAATACAACTAACTCTATCCATTTTTTAGATAAAAAACTATCAACATGAGGCACAGAATAACGAGCAATGCCAGGGTATCTTTTGCTCCCCACTGCAGAGTCCGATAGCGTGTTCGTCCCTCACCGCCTTTGTAGCCTCTCGCTTCCATAGCAATTGCTAATGCATCTGCGCGTTTAAAACTAGAAGCAAATAGAGGAATGAGGATAGGAATAAAGGAACGGATCCTTTTTAATAGATTTCCTTCACCAAAATCAACACCACGCGCCCTTTGCGCATTCATGATTCGATTCGTATCATCCACCAAAGTTGGAACAAAGCGCAAACTCATAGATAACATTAACCCAATCTCATGAGCCGGAACCTTAATAATTTTTAGTGGTGTAAGGATCTTTTCAACAGCATCTGCTAAACTTAATGGTGTCGTCGTCACTGTTAAAATTGTCGAATAAAAAATGATTAAAATAAATCTGCAAAATATGATTGCGGCCTGTATCAATCCTTGGTCGGTTAATTTAAAAAACCACCAGTGATATAAAATTGTTCCTTGAGAGGTCGCAAATAATTGAAAAATCGTTGTAAAAGCAATGATAAAAATCATTGATTTTAAGCCTTTGACATAAAAACTAACCGAAATCCTCGTTAAATACATTAAAACAAAGATGAAACCAAAGAGCAGAAGATTGGTCTGCAGGTTATTGGCCCAAAACAGAAGAAAAATGAATAGAAACATTGAGAGCAACTTTCCACGAGGATCCAGTTGGTGGATAATGGAGTTTCCAGGAATATACCTTCCTAAAATCATATTATTCATGAAGTAACAGCTCCTTTAGTTCCTCAATTTTGATTGGTAGTCTGTCCAGAGGAAGCCCCCTTTTTTTCAATTGAAGAGCAAAATTCGTAATTTGTGGGACTCCTAATTGAAGTTTTTGTAAATACTCAACCTGTTGAAACACTTCCCTTGGGGATCCGTTTAGGACAAGTTTTCCCGCTTCCAAAGCAAATACGGTATCAGCAAAGTTTGCTACATCATCCATCGTATGAGTCACCAAAACAAGAGTCATTCCATTTTTATGTAATGTCTCAAACAGCGCCATCAATTCCTTTCTTCCAGCAGGATCTAGGCCTGCTGTCGGTTCGTCCAATACTAAAATCTCTGGTTCGATAGCTAAAATACCCGCGATCGCAACCCGTCTCATCTGTCCACCAGATAGTTCAAATGGACTTTTATCATAGATAGACTCTTCTAAACCAACGATCGCTAATTTTTCTTTGGCTATTTCCTCCGCTTTATCCTTAGGTACTCCAAAATTTTGTGGTCCAAAGGCTACATCAGCTAGAACGGTTTCTGCAAATAGCTGACTTTCTGGAAATTGAAAAACCAAACCAACCTTTTTTCTCAGGTACTTCATTTCTTTTGGCTCAGAATGATTATCTAAAACAAAATCTTCAAATTGAATCGTTCCTTTAGTCGGACGCAGTAAACCATTTAGTAATTGCAACAAAGTGGACTTACCACTACCAGTATGTCCGATGATAGCTGTATAAGATCCATCTTTTATTTCCAAACTAATATCAGAAAGCGCCTGTCCTTCAAAAGGACTTCCCTCTTGATAAGTATAATAGACATTCTTTAAAGAAATTCCCATAGTTGGTCTAATAACTCACTTTCTGTTAGATAATCCTGTTTTAGCGGAAAATGCGAGCTGAGAGATTCCTGAACCTGCTTACTAAAAGGCTTATCTAGTCCAATCTCATTGAGGTCATTTCTTGAAAACAATTCCCGCGGCGTCATAGAAGACTCTAGTTTTCCTTTTTGAAAGACGAGTGTTCGATCACTTAAGGCAATTTCGGATAAATCGTGGGTAATGGAGATAATAGTTAATTGAAATTTTTTCTGAAGTTCTCTCATTACCGCCATTAGATCCTCTCTGCCTTCTGGATCTAACATACTAGTTGCTTCATCAAGGATAATAATAGTTGGTCTCAAGGCGATAATACCTGCTATGGCCACTCGTTGCTTTTGACCACCTGACAAACGAGATGGTTCGCGATCTTTAAACTCCAGCATACCGACTTGCTCAATAGCCTTCTCCACACGTTGAAGCATTTCTTCCCGTGGAATTCCTTGATTTTCTAGACCAAAGGCTACATCATCTTCTACTGTCGCACCAACAAATTGGTTGTCAGGATTCTGAAATACAATCCCAATTTTACTACGGATTTCCCATATAGTTTCACGAGTCAGTTGTTTTCCATCAATGTAAATCTCACCAGACTCAGCTTCTAAAAGACCATCAATCAAGCGTACAACCGTAGATTTTCCACTACCATTATGTCCGACAATCGAAAGCCACTCTCCTTGTTTCACGTGAAACGAAACCGTGTCAATTTGATATTCTTCTACTGTATTATCGTATCGAAAGGATACATTTTTTAGCTCAATCATCTGTTTCATTTATTTGAAAGTGTCTTTAAAGAGATAGCTACTTCCTTTAAAGTAGTCGTAACCAGAATAAATTGTGAAAATCAATGCGATATAAAGCAACACTTGCCCAGGAAGTGTCCAATGGCAAAGCAAAAAGATAATGGCAAACATTTGGCTAAAGGTTTTAATTTTTCCTGGCATGGCTGCAGCAAGAACTGTACCACCTGTCTCAACAAGTAGAAGACGCAAACCAGTAACAGCTAACTCACGACAAATGATAACGGCTGCAATCCAAGCAGGAACCATTTTTAATTCAATCATCATGATAAAGGCTGACATGACCAATAATTTATCTGCCATTGGATCCGCAAATTTACCAAAATTACTAACTACATTCCATTTTCGTGCAAGAAAGCCATCTAAATAATCTGTAATACTAGCAATTGCAAAAATAACTGCCGCTACAATATGTCCTAAGTAAGAGTGACTTAAACTTAAAATGGCAATAAAAATAGGAATCATCACAACCCGAATTAATGTCAATGCATTAGGAATATTTTCTTTTTTCATACTTCCTCCAAAAAATAAACTATCTTTACATCTATTTTACAGATGCTGTAAACTCATAAAAATATACGATATAAATCACAAAACCAAGAATGGCAAAGCTAACTAGTAGATAATACAGGATTGGTAACCAGCTCGCTTTCTGTCTTAATTTTCTTGAATGAAGCTCTTCGTCATCTACAAGTATCTCTTCATCAAATAACAATTCTTTTCCTTCACGAAAAGCTGTCAATAGGATAGACTCATCTAATCCCAAAGCCCATGCTAACTTTTTAAGATAGATCTGAGCGTAAAAGGGACTCGGTAATAGATCAAACTCATCGTTTTCCAACGCTTCTATATAAGGAATTTCAATGGCTGTCTTATTTGACACATCCTGTAAACTTAAGTGTAAATTTACTCTTGACAGTCTTAACACTTGACCAATCGTTCTCTTCTTCATGTTTTCCCTTCTTGATACATTGTTTACTACTTTTGAAAAATCATATAGTCAACCATCTCAGCCTGGTCGATGAACTGACGCCCTAATTTGATGATATCTTGTAAACTAATACCTTGTAAAATCTTTGGAAGATCATAAGAAGTGCTACCGTCTGAAAAATATTCAAACTGAGTGGCACTATACTCAAGCGAATTTAAACCTTGTAAGAAATCACCAAACATTTCGCTTTTAATCGTATCCAAATGTTCCTGATTGACATCTGGATCCTTTTCAAATTGTTTGATCGCTGACCTAAATTGATGAGATAAGGACACCGGTTCTTGAGTATCCATTGTCAAAATAACGAAATGAAATAATTCCTCAACCTCGACTTCAAGTGTCAATGAATTGTCAATCTTCCCAGCTTCATATAAACTTTGAAACCGTTGCGAAGTCCAACCAAACATCATCGAAAACAGTAATTTCAACATCAATTTATAACGAAATTTTTCCTTTTCCTTAATGATATCATTTCCTCGAATTCCAATTGCCAACTTAGGAGTAGCAACTTCCATTCTACAAGATTGATTCAATCTTACTTCATTTTTTTCTACAGGAAAACGTTCTAACTCCACAGATGGATGAGGAGGAACTAGATCATATTCCTTTACTACTTGCAATACTTCATCAACATCAAAGTTTCCGATCACTAATAAGTGCATTTGAGAGGGATGATAGAATAGATCAAAGTTTTCACGGAGATTATCTATTGTAATGTCAGAAATAGACTCCCTAGTTCCAGCAATATCATCTGCTAACGGCGTTCCAGGATATAAATTTTCTAAAGCACCAAAAAATAATCGATAGTCTGGACTATCTTGGTACATTCCAATTTCTTGTTGAATGATTTCTCTTTCCTTAGATACAGATTTTTCTGTAAAGGAAGCCTTTGAAACCATCTCCAATAACAATTGAATATTTTCAGGGACTTTTGAAGTTGTTGAGAAAAGATAACTTGTCTTTGTAAAGCTTGTAAAGGCATTACTTTCCGATCCTAAATGAACGAATTTTTTTAAATAATCTTGACCATTTTCATCTTCAAATACTTTGTGTTCTAGAAAATGAGCAATTCCTGCAGGATATTGCCTTTCATCACCATTCACTAGAATTCGTGTATCCACTGAGCCAAACTTAGTTGTTATTATTCCATAGGTTTCATAATAATCTTCTTTGGGAATTAAATGAATAGTCAACCCATTTGACAAGCGTGTAAAGTAAACTTGCTCACCAACTGATTCATAATATTTTTCTTTAATCTTCAATCTTTACACTACTTTCCTTCCATAAAATAAACAGACTGTAAATTAATTGTTTTTGCCACTTCAATAATTTCTTCTCTACTAACCTTATCGATGGATTCTAACCACTCCTCTAGAGAAAGGACTTTCGTTCCTAGGATCGTTTTCAAATATTCCCTTTCAATCAAAGTATTTTGCCGATCCTGTGCTAATAAGGTCGTATTCACCAACATTTCTTTTGTCAATTGAAGCTCTGACTCTGTAAACTTGCCTCGTTTTAAATCATTCAACTGTCTCATAATCAAGGTCATTACTTTCGTACGAGATTCCTTATCAATGCCTGCAAAAACTCTCATAAAGCCTGTAAAAATATCAAAATGGCTTGAGATAGTATAAGCAAGACCTTCTTTCTCTCGAATAATTTGAAAAAGTCTCGAATGCGAGAAAGCTCCCAGCATCCCATTTAATACAACTAGTGGGATATGGAAAGATTCTCCATACTGGGTAGAAAAATGGTAACCTAATTCTAAAATAGATTGTTGGTTTTGTTTTTGCTCTAACTTTTCTCTAGCAACATTTGTAAAAGGTTGTTGATAGGTGACAGACAAATTGTTATCACGTGGCTTGAATTCAAACTGGTTCACTCGATCCACAATAGCGACCTCATTAAAGTCACCTATGAAAAAGAAGTCAATGTTATCTAATTGGAGCATCTGATGAAACTGTTCAAGAGAACTTTGAGCTGTTTCTTGTCTCACTAAATCAACTTTCCCCAATCTTGACATCCCGATTGTTTCGTCTTCAAAAAATAGTTGATTCAATTGCCCGTGTGCATAATAATAAGGCTCTTCAATTTCCGACTCCAAATTGGAAATTGTATTTTTCTTTTCAACGTCAAATGTATCACTGTCAAAGTGATCTTCTACTACCAAAGGTGAAAAGAAGATAGTTTCTATAATGTCCAAAACCTCATCAGTAAGAACATTTTTCTTGCTCAAAAAGTCATCGCGCACAAAGGAAATATTCAAATCAACATAATGAACACGCCCCCTCTTAGAGACTGAGGTGGACAATTCTACCCCGTATAGACTCGCTAATTTTTCACGGAATAATTGTGAAGTTGGATATTTTTGATTTGCAGTTTCCATCATACAGGCTACTAAAACACGCGCAGCCACGGTATTTTCATCTAATGGCGATGAAAAACGGACCTTAATTTTATTGGTTTTAAATTTTTTTGATTGAAGAAAGTGAAGATTCACGCCCTTTACTAATTCCATTTTCATCCTCGTTCTACTCAATAGTAACTTTCATTATAACACGAAATCACACTAAAATCCTAATTCAAACTGTGAAAAAGCTCCTCAAATCACTCAACATTCTCTACCCTAGAAAAACTAAAAATATGGTATAATAACACGCAAAGAGGTGAACTATGAATTACAAATTATTTAATGACTTTATTACATTACAAGCAATCTTAAAAGAACTCGGTATTATACAGAGTGGTGGGGCAATCAAAGCCTTTCTTCAAGAAAAAGAAGTCTTTGTTAATGGTGAATTAGAACAACGGAGAGGCCGTAAACTTCGTGTCAATGATCAAATTGACATTTCTGAACTGAACATGACTATCACCATTCTTGAACCTTCTCAAGAAGAAATAGAAGATCATCTTAAAGAGAAGGAAGAAAAGGAACGTGTTGCTAAACTTGTCAAGAAACTCAATCAACAACAAAAGAAACAACCGACAAAGACTAACAAAAAAGAAAAAGCAATTCGCTTTCCTGGTATCTCGTAATGTGGTTAAAACAGTTATCCATTCAACATTTTCGTAATTATCAAGAACTAGAAGTCGAGTTTCATCCTGGATTAAATATTTTCCTAGGTCAAAATGCTCAAGGAAAGACCAATATTCTCGAATCAATTTATTTTCTAGCTTTAACCAGAAGTCATCGAACACGAAATGATAGAGATCTCATCTATTTTGAATCCACCGATTTTAAAGTTTCTGGTCAATTGCAAAGAGAAACTGGTCCCCTTCCATTAGAAATTTCCTTGACACCAAAAGGTCGGATAACTAAGGTAAATCATTTGAAACAAGCCAAATTATCAAACTATATTGGCCATATGAATGTTGTCCTTTTCGCACCCGAAGATTTGCAACTGATCAAAGGATCACCTGCAGGGCGCCGAAAGTTTATTGACATTGAATTAGGTCAGATGAAACCTCTCTATTTATCCGACTTATCTCAATACAACCATGTACTGAAACAAAGAAATAGTTATCTAAAAAATTCGGAAAAAATTGATGCTACATTTTTGGAGGTCCTAGATTCACAACTAGCTAGTTTTGGAAGTCGCGTCATCCATCATCGGCTTGAGTTTATTAAAAAATTAGAAGCTAAAGCAAAAGAAAAACACACTCGACTTTCTGACAACAAAGAAGACCTATCAATTCAATATCAGTCAACTGTTTTTTCTAAAGATGGAAATGATATAGAAGAGCAGTTTCTCTCTATGTTGGAAAAAAATCGTCAGAAGGATATTTTTAGGAAAACAACAAGTATTGGGCCTCACAGGGATGATTTGGCATTTTTTATCAATAATATGAATGCTACCTTTGGTAGTCAAGGCCAGCATCGAAGTGTTGTTCTCTCTCTAAAATTAGCAGAAATCGAATTGATGGAAGAAATCACAAGAGAAAAGCCTATTTTATTACTTGACGATGTCATGAGCGAACTTGACAATTATCGTCAACTTCAACTACTTGAAACCATCTCTAATAATATTCAAACATTTATTACTACGACCACTCTCGATCATTTAAAAGAACTACCTGAAGAGTTGAAAATTTTCACTATTCAAGCTGGTCATATCAAAACAGCATCTTGACAATATTGTCAAGATGCTGTTGTTTTTGTTTACAAATGTGTAAATTTATTGTGCTGAGTAGTTAGGAGCCTCGTTTGTAATTTGCACATCATGAGGATGGCTTTCTTTCAATCCGGCACCACTCATTTCAACAAATTGTGCATGATCATGTAAATCTTGAATGGTTGCTGCACCAACATAACCCATACCTGAACGAATACCACCGATCATTTGGAAGACCATATCTGCTACAGAACCTTTATAAGCAACACGTCCTTCAATTCCTTCAGGGACCAATTTATTGGCTTCATTGACAGATCCTTGGAAGTAACGGTCGCTAGAACCTTTCTTCATTGCTGCAATAGATCCCATACCACGGTATGTTTTAAATTTACGACCTTGGAAGATCTCTGTTTCACCTGGTGCTTCATCTGTACCTGCAAGCATTGAGCCAAGCATAACCGCATTCCCACCAGCTGCGAGTGCTTTGACAATATCTCCTGAATACTTGATACCACCATCAGCAATGATCGTTTTTCCATATTCACGAGCTACAGCGGCTGCATCATAAATGGCAGTCACTTGAGGAACTCCAACCCCTGCAACAACACGAGTTGTACAGATTGATCCTGGACCAATTCCGACCTTAACTACGTCTACCCCTGCATCAAATAATGCACGAGCACCTTCAGCAGTTGCAATATTTCCTGCAATCAAGGTACGATCTGGGAAGTGAGCACGAATTTCTGCAATCTTACGAAGAACACCCGCAGAATGTCCATGAGCAGTATCAATGACAATTGCGTCTGCACCAGCTTCAAAAAGAGCTTCTGCACGTTCAAAAGTATCTGAAGTAACCCCTACGGCACCAGCCACAAGCAAACGACCAAATTCATCCTTAGCCGCATTTGGGAACTCAATAACTTTTTCAATATCTTTGATTGTAATCAAGCCAGAAAGACGACCATTTTCATCTACCAATGGTAATTTTTCAATACGGTGCTCTTGTAGAATGCGTTCAGCTGTTTCCAAATCAGTTCCAACCGGTGCAGTCACCAAATTTTCACTTGTCATATGATTTGAAATGGGTTGATTGTAATCAGAAATAAAACGCAAATCCCGGTTTGTAAGGATACCAACTAATTTACGATTTTCAAGTGTTTCAACAACAGGAACACCACTGATTCGGTATCGTCCCATCAACTCATCTGCTTCTGCAATTGTATGAGACGGAGTCAAATAGAACGGATCAATGATAACTCCATTTTCAGAGCGTTTTACTTTGCGTACTTCATCTGCCTGTTGCTCAATTGACATGTTTTTATGGATAACACCAAGTCCACCAGCACGTGCCATAGCAATTGCCATTTGACTTTCAGTCACTGTGTCCATGGCAGCAGTAATGATTGGGATATTCAAGCGTAAATTACTTGCTAATTGTGTACTTAAATCTGCATCATTAGGCAATACGTGACTTTCTGCTGGAATCAAAAGCACGTCATCGAATGTAAACCCTTTTTTTAAAAACTTTGTGTCCCAATTAGACATTAGCTGGATCCTCTTTTCTTTTTATTTGAGCAAGGCTCGAATTTTTATTGTTAATATCATACCATTCTATGGCAATTTGTCAATCATTTATTGGTAAATTATCAATGAACAGTAAGAAATGTTCGCTTTTAATGAAGTCGTTTTATTTTTTAAAATAGGTAATTCCCATCGCAGATTTTACTTCATCCAGTGTTTGAGCTGCTACATTTCGAGCGCGCTCACTTCCTTTTTCAAGAATAGAGTAGACCTCACCCATATCCTTTGCAAACTCAAGGCGTCTTTCACGAATCGGTCTTAATTCACGATCTAAAATTTCTAAAAGATATCGTTTGGTCTTTACATCACCAAGTCCACCACGTTGATAATGTTCTTTCATTTCTGCAATTTCAGCTGCATCTTCTGGACGGCCAAATACATCCAGGTAATGAAACACCATATTGCCTTCGATTTTTCCTGGATCCTCTACTTTAATATGATCAGGATCAGTATACATACTCATCACTTTTTTCTTTAAAGTATCTGCATCATCAGCTAGGTAAATGCCATTATTCAACGATTTAGACATTTTAGCATTTCCGTCTAAACCAGGTAAGCGCCCTGCTGCTTCATTTTCAGGATAAATCCCTTCCGGTTCCACCAAAGTATCTGTGTTGTAAGCATGATTAAAGGAACGCACAATCTCACGAGTTTGCTCAATCATTGGCTTTTGATCATTTCCTACTGGAACAAAATTCGCTTTAAATGCTGTGATATCGGCTGCTTGTGAAATAGGGTATACCAAAAATCCTGTTGGAATACTCTCACCAAAACCTTTTTGAGAAATCTCGGTTTTTACAGTTGGGTTTCTTTCAAGTCGCGCCAAAGATACAAGATTCATGTAATACATGGTCAATTCCGCTAATTCAGGAATCTGACTTTGAATGAAAATCGTAACTTTTTCAGGATCTAGTCCAGCTGCCAGATAATCCAAAGCAACATTACCAATAGATTCTACAATCGTTTTTGGATCTTTTGCATGATCTGTCAAAGCTTGCTGGTCTGCTAGGAAAACAAACATATTATACTCGTCTTTATTTTGCAACAAGACGCGATTTTTTAAAGAACCAACATAGTGGCCAATATGGAGTTTTCCTGTCGGTCTATCTCCTGTCAGAATGATGGGTTTTGTCATACTCTTCTCCTTAATCGTTATCCCTATCATTATAGCACTTTCTAATTGAAAATGTTAGTCTATCCTCTATGTTTGTACCGAATTAACAATTTACTAAACTGTCAATTTAGTTTACATAGTTGTAAAAACAAATTGACAGTAAAAAAGTTGAATTTTCCCCTATTTTCTAGTAAAATGAAGACATTATAGAAAGAGGAGAATATCATTGCTTACAGTATCAGACGTCTCACTACGTTTTAGTGATCGAAAATTGTTTGACGATGTCAATATCAACTTTACAGAGGGAAATACATACGGTCTCATCGGTGCCAACGGTGCTGGAAAGTCAACCTTTTTAAAAATTTTAGCTGGAGATATTGAACCAACAACTGGTCATATTTCTCTTGGCCCTGATGAACGTTTGTCTGTTTTGCGTCAAAATCACTTTGACTACGAAGACGAGCGGGTCATCGATGTTGTCATTATGGGAAATGAAAAGCTCTACAACATTATGAAGGAAAAAGATGCTATCTACATGAAAGAAGATTTCTCTGATGAAGACGGTGTCCGTGCAGCTGAACTTGAAGGTGAATTTGCCGAACTTGGTGGATGGGAAGCAGAAAGTGAAGCATCTCAATTGCTTCAAAATCTAAATATTTCAGAAGACCTTCATTACCAAACTATGAGCGAGTTAGCCAATGGGGATAAAGTAAAAGTTCTCTTAGCTAAAGCCCTTTTTGGTAAACCAGATGTCCTTCTTTTGGACGAGCCGACCAATGGATTGGATATTCAATCCATTACCTGGTTAGAAGATTTTCTGATTGATTTTGAAAATACGGTTATCGTTGTATCCCATGACCGCCACTTTTTGAATAAAGTCTGCACCCATATGGCGGATCTCGACTTTGGAAAAATCAAACTTTACGTCGGGAACTATGATTTCTGGAAAGAATCTTCTGAACTTGCAGCAAAATTACAAGCAGATAGAAATGCAAAAGCTGAAGAAAAAATTAAACAATTACAAGAGTTTGTCGCACGTTTCTCAGCCAACGCTTCAAAATCAAAACAAGCAACTTCGCGTAAAAAAATGCTTGACAAGATTGAACTTGAAGAAATTGTTCCATCTAGTCGGAAGTACCCATTCATCAACTTTAAGGCAGAACGAGAAATTGGTAACGATCTCTTGACAGTTGAAAATCTTTCTGTCAAGATTGATGGAGAAACCATCCTTGACAATATCAGCTTTATCTTACGGCCTGGTGACAAAACTGCCCTTATCGGACAGAACGATATTCAAACAACCGCTTTGATCCGTGCATTGATGGATGATATTGAATATGAAGGAACTGTCAAGTGGGGAGTTACAACTAGTCGATCTTATCTACCAAAAGACAACAGTCGGGATTTTGCAGGTGGTGAAAGTATTCTTGATTGGCTTCGTCAATTTGCAAGTAAAGAAGAAGATGACAATACTTTCCTTCGTGGTTTCTTAGGACGTATGCTCTTTTCGGGTGACGAAGTTAACAAGTCTGTAAACGTCTTGTCAGGGGGAGAAAAAGTTCGTGTCATGTTGTCTAAATTGATGCTCCTCAAGTCAAATGTTCTTGTACTGGATGATCCAACCAATCACTTGGATTTGGAGTCTATTTCAAGTTTGAATGATGGATTGAAGAATTTTAAAGAATCGATTATCTTTGCTAGCCATGACCACGAATTCATTCAAACACTCGCCAACCATATTATCGTTCTTTCAAAAAACGGCGTAATCGATCGTATTGATGAAACCTATGATGAGTTTCTTGAAAATGAAGAAGTTCAAGCAAAAGTGAAAGAACTTTGGAGTCAATCATAAAAATAAAGAGCCCTGAAATAATGATTTCAGGCTCTTTCAGTAGAAATATATGAATAAAACAAAGCTAAAAACATCCCTTTTTATAGTATCTTCTTTCCTGATTCCAGCTATCATGATGTTCTTTATTTACCTCTCACAAGGAATCTACTGGAACAGTGATACTTCACCATTATTAGGAGATGGTTATCATCAGTATGTCATTTTTGATACCACACTTCGAAATATTTTACATGGGACAGATAGCCTATTTTACAGTTTTCAAAGTGGATTAGGTATTAATTTCTATGCACTCAGTAGCTATTATCTAGGAAGTTTCTTTTCTCCTCTTGTCTACTTCTTTAATGCACAATCCATGCCGGATGCTGTTTACCTCATCACTCTTTTTAAATTTGGAGCTATTGGGTTAAGCACTTATATTAGTTTACATGGAATGTTTTCTAAAATTCCTAGATCCCTGGTTCTTACCCTTTCAACATCATTTGCTCTTATGAGCTTTGCTATCAGCCAAATTGAAATCAAAACTTGGCTAGATGTTTTTATCCTAGCACCATTAATTCTCTATGGATTCAAAAAACTCATTTACAATGAGGGAGAGATTCTCTACTTTATCAGCTTAACCAGCTTGTTTATCCAAAATTATTATTTTGGGTTTATGATGTCTATTTTTCTTATTTTATGGTACTTGACACAACTGTCATGGGACATCAAAGGAATTGGAAAACGCTTCTTTCATTTTGTGATTGTATCTCTTTTATCAGTTATAACAAGCCTTGTGATGTTATATCCAACCTTCTTAGATTTACGCACTCATGGAGAAAGTTTTTCAAAGGTTGACAGTATCTTTACCGAAAAAAGTTGGTATCTTGACGTATTTGCAAAAAATTTCATTGGAAGTTTTGACACTACTAAATATGGATCAATTCCAATGATCTACGTGGGATTATTTCCACTTCTATTAGCGATCACCTTTTTCTTTGTAAAGTCGATCAAGTTTCACGTGAAACTTTCTTACTTTATACTCTTGACCATTCTTATTTTGAGTTTTCGTTTTCAATTATTAGATCTCCTTTGGCAAGGTATGCACGCGCCAAATATGTTTCTTCATCGATACTCTTGGATCTTTTCTTTGACGATTATTCTGATGGCAGGAGAAGTACTAAATCGAATAGAGGAGATCACTTGGATTCGTTTTAGTCTTGCTAATTTCCTCCTTATTCTAGGATTTGGAGCAACTGTCCTTTACAGCAGTCACTATAAATTTTTAGATGCAGTCAATTTCATTGTTACTTTTGAATTTTTAATTGCTTTCTATTTGGTCTGTTTAGGATTTATCCTAAAAAAGATACCGCCTAGACTTTTCTATCTTTCGATCCTTTTTTTCTCCATTTTTGAATTATCGGTAAATAGTTATTATCAAATGGAAGGAATTGCGAATGAATGGGTCTTTGCTTCTCGATCATCCTACGAACGCGACTTAAAAGCCATCCAATCCTTAGTAAGAGAGAAGACAGACTCAAATTATCGGACTGAGATTCTACAGCCACAAACAGGCAATGATAGCATGAAGTATGGTTATAATGGAATTTCTCAATTTTCATCTGTACGAAATACGGATGCTAGCTCGACATTGGACAAACTAGGATTTAAATCTGAAGGAACTAACCTCAATCTTCGATACCAAAACAATTCTATTTTAATGGACAGTCTATTTGGTGTTCGCTATAATTTAAGCCAACAACCTGTTCAAAAATTTGGATTTAAAGAGATTGCAACCAAAAATGGAGTCTCACTTTCAGAAAACGAATATGCCTTACCAATCGCCTTTCTGTCAACAAAACCTTATAAAAATACTTCCTTTACGAATTTGACACTGGATAATCAGACACGATTCATCCATCAAATCACAAATGAAAAATATAAATTTTATAAGAAATTAAATATTCTCTCGCCTACTTCACAAAATACTACATCTTCGTTGCAAACTGCAAAAATTGAAGAAGATAGTCATCTATCCTACGCAAGTATTCAATATGAAGTAACGGTTCCTGCCCATAGCCAACTATATGTCAATGTTCCAAATTTAAAATTTTCAAACGATGATCGGAAAGATATTGAAATCAGCTACAATGGACAGACCCAACGCTATACCATTGATAATGCCTTTCCATTCTTTTCGATTGGCCATTTTGACACAGAGAAAACAGTTACTATTCGTTTGAGTTTTCCAGAAAATTCGACAGTCTCCTTTGATACACCAGAATTTTTTGCTCTGGATCTTGACCAATACACACAAGCTATCGCTAGCATTCGTCAGCAAGAAGTTGCTATTCACAAAAAGAAAAACAAATTGGTAGCAGCCTATAACGCAAATAGAGACACTACTCTTATTTTTACACTCCCTTATGATAAAGGCTGGTCAGCTAAACAAAATGGAAAGCCTATCCAAATTCATCGCATCCAGAAAGGATTGATGGGAGTTCGTGTTTCAAAAGGATCCGGAACAGTCACCTTAACATTTGTTCCCCAAGGCTTCATTGAAGGACTCATTGCCTTTTTCGTTGGAATCATTCTCTTCTTCCTCTACGAATGGAGACAAATAAAAAGACGAAAAAGTTAAGGAATCTAACTATCGTTCACTTATAAATAAAAGGCTAGGATAGTCATTATCCTAGCTTTTTCAAAACAAAAAAACACCCAAATGGGTGCTATACTAGCTCCGCCAGTAGGACTCGAACCTACGACATCATGATTAACAGTCATGCGCTACTACCAACTGAGCTATGGCGGAATGAGATATAGTCCGTACGGGATTCGAACCCGTGTTACCGCCGTGAAAAGGCGGTGTCTTAACCCCTTGACCAACGGACCATATATTCATTAACAGAACATATCCCATTATATCAAAATTTAACTAATTGTCAAGCACTAAATTCTAAATTTTGCTCTTCAATTAATTTTTTGGCACGTTTGATATTGCTTCTTGAGATTGGACAAGAATACCCTTCTTTCAACAGCAGCTGTTTCTTTTTCTTATCCATTCCAATGATCATACTTCTATTCACGATAAAAGATTGATGGGGACTGAAATATCTCTCCTCCACATCTTTCTCCAAGACATCTGATAAACTTCCCGCAATTTCTTTTTGAAAATTTTTCCCAACTAAGTTTAATTTATAAGCCGAACCAACCGTTTCGATATAAAGAATATCCTTAAATGGAATTTTTATCTTTTTATCCTTAAAGTCATACTCAAAATAATCTGTCAAATCATCATTTCCAATTTGAATAGTCGTTAGGTACTCAATACACTCCTTGATTTTTAATCTAAATAAATCTTCATTCAAATTTTTATCAATAAAATCTAAGGCAGATACTTTGTAACGATAGGTAATCGAAGCGAATTCTGATTTTGTAGTAATAAAAACAATAATGGCATAAGGATTTGCTTCTCGTATTTTTTGAGCAATTTCCAGCCCACAATACTCATTGTCTTGGATATGAATATCTAGAAAATATAATTGGTGGATATCCGAATTCTGGATATAATTTTCAAATTCCGAAATTTTACCGGTAGAAATCACTTCAAGTTTAATTTCTAATTCCTTAGCAATTTCTGCAATATGTTTTTCTACCCGTATCTGTTGAGAGAGCTCATCTTCTAATAAAAAAATCTTCATTCTTGTTCGTATCCTCCAATCTTCAAAACTTGTAAAAAACGATTTCCTTGCAATTCCGTTTCTAAAAACATCGTTCCATAATTTGCTAAGATTTTTCTCACATTATTTAATCCTAGTCCTCTATTTTCTCCTTTTGTCGAATAGCCTTCTTCATATATTTTTCTAATATCAAAAGTGATTTCATTTGTTGTATTATGAATCACTAAGTAAACAATTTTTGAAATAGAGAAAATAGCAATATGAACTTTCTTTTCTTCTGCTTCTTTTGAAGCTTCCAAAGCGTTTGTCACTAGAATCCCAACGATTCTCACAATATCTAATAAATCAACTGGTAGTTGCTCGATTGGTTCACTCGTTTCAAAGGTCATTTCCACCCCAGCATCTCTTGCATCCAACCAGCCTCGAATCAAAATACTTCGTAAAGCAGAATCTTTGATATTGACCAAGTTGAATCCTGATAATGCTTCTGTATTGATCTCTTTATAACCTTTTTCCAATACTTCTCTATGGATTCTCTGTATTTCTGGAATATTTTCTTCCTCAATGGCTAATGACATAGAAATAACTAAATTTCCCAAATCGTGACGAAATCCCCTAACAATAGAATAGAGACTTTGAATTTCAGCCATATACCGACTCATTTGTTGCTCAGAAAATTCTTTATACTCCAATTCTAAATTTTTACGATACTGATCTCGCTCGATTTTCATATGGAATAAGCTGACTACAAAAGAGAAAAAACAAATCGTTGCCAACATACTCCCAAAATTTTTAAATTGCGCTTGTTCACTAATCCATAAAGCAAAATTAATCACTACAAATATAGCAAAATAGACACAGATGAGTCTCTTTAAATATTTTTCAAATTCTTTCTCATAAAAAGGAGTAAAATCAAATTCAAATAAGTCAATTAACTTCAAAATGATTCCTAAAGAAAGCAAACGAATAAACATATTATAGACAATTGAGTAAGCTGCTACAACAGCATCTCCCAACACTGAAGAGACAATTATCGTCAGAAAAGTTGCTGTTCCTTCAACCGCTAAATAAGTAAAAAAAGAATAAAAAATGGCGCACAAGCGATTCGTCCGATTGGCATAATGATAATAAGGATATAAATAAACTGGCCATAAGAGCATATTTAAATCAGAGAGTCGAATATTTGAAAATAAAGTCACATCTAAAAATACTAAGAGACTTTCAAAAAGAAGAACAAAGGTGCTCAGCAGAAAGATAAATGCAAATTGATGTTCCTGATAGATTTTTTCGTCCACTAATGCAAACGTCAGAACAATGATCCCTCCCAAGAGAAAAGACAAGATTAATGACTGAATCACACAAACTCTCCCACTTTGTTTTTTTCTATTTTATTATACTCTAGTATTATTATAAAAAAATAAAATTTTATATACAAAAAATTATAATATAAAATAGCCTAAAATTAAAGGGAATCGGTAAAATTGTAATGTTTTTGTTACATGAATGAAAACTATTTTACACAATTTATATAATCTACACTTTGCACTATATAGGGATTGTTAGTTCTTTTTTTAAATATTCCTAATAAATCATTTCATTACTATTTGTCTATAGTGAAGTATACAAAAATTAATAGATAATGAGAATTTATACATTTTTACATAAAAGAAAAGATGCAGCAAAAGCTGCATCTCTCATTTGATCCCAGCAGGATTCGAACCTGCGACCGTTCGCTTAGAAGGCGAATGCTCTATCCAGCTGAGCTATGAGACCGAACTTACTTCATTTTAGCAGAAAAAGGAAGGAGCGTCAAGGTTATTTATGGTAAGGACTCCCCTGTTGAATCATGAAAGCACGATAGATTTGTTCCACCAACACTAATTTCATCAACTGATGAGGAAGAGTTAATTGACCAAAGCTCATTAATAGATTTCCTCTTTTTTTCACTTCAGGAGACAGACCAAGACTGCCTCCAATAACAAAAGTAAGGTTTGAATAACCAGATGTCATAATCTGGTCAATCGTTTGACTAAATTTCTCTGAAGGAAATTGTTTTCCTTCGATGGCTAATACAATCACATATTCCTTATCTGAAATCTTAGAGAGAATTCGTTCCCCCTCTTTTTCAAGGATTTGTTGATTTTCGAGTTGACTGGCACGATCTGGAGTTTTTTCATCAACTAACTCAACCTGTTCTACTTTTGCAAATCGACCAAGCCTTTTAATATACTCCGCGATCCCATCTTTTAAGTATTTTTCTTTTAATTTTCCAACGGTTATCAATTTAATTTTCATTCCCCTATTGTAGCATAATTCTTCAATTCCACAAATAATCCACAGCTATAGAAAGGAAATCTATTCTATAAAGTCCTTTTTAAAGCCATTTCTCAACTAAATTCTACAAGTTATCCACAATTTGTGGATAACTTGTAGAATTTAAGATATAATTAAGAAAGTTTTTTTATACTCTAGACAATTTGATATCCTTAGGAGGAAAATATGAAATCTTCATCTAATTTACTGAAAAAAATTGGAAACGTAGCCCTCATTTTTGTTGTAGGTTTTCTAGGTGGGATTCTTGGAACCTTTTTAACCTTACAAACATCTCATTTTTCTACTTCAAATACTGAAAGTAAGCAAGTCCACTCAACCACTGTTAAAACAGCTTATAAAAATACAACCTCAACTAGTGAGGCCGTAGATAAGGTGAAAAATGCTGTAGTTTCTGTGATTACTTATTCTGATTCTTCGAATCAAGGGTTATTTGAAAAAGAAGAAAACTCTGATTCACAAATTTCTAGTGAAGGTTCTGGGGTCATTTATAAAAAAGAAGGAAAATATGCCTACCTTGTTACCAACACCCATGTAATCAATGGTGCTAAAAAAGTAGATATTCTTTTAGCAGATGGGAATAAAGTCCCAGGAGAAGTAGTTGGGTCAGATGTCTATTCTGATATTGCAGTCGTTCGCATCAGTGCGGATAAAGCAAAGGCAGTAGCCGAATTCGGAGATTCAAACCAATTAACGGTCGGTGAGACTGCAATTGCAATTGGTAGCCCTCTTGGAACAGATTATGCTAATTCTGTTACCCAAGGAATTATTTCCAGCCAAGGCCGCAATGTGAAATTGAAAGCCGATAATGGACAAAATATCTCTACACGCGCCCTACAAACAGACGCAGCCATCAACCCAGGAAACTCTGGAGGTCCATTAATCAATATTCAAGGACAAGTCATTGGGATTACCTCAAGTAAAATTTCAAATAACGGACAAACTTCAGTAGAAGGAATGGGATTTGCAATTCCTGCAAATGATGTTGTCAATATTATCAAGCAACTAGAAGAAAAAGGAAAAGTAGTTCGACCAGCTCTTGGAATCCAAATGATGGATTTATCCAACCTTTCAACTTCTGATTTAAGCCAATTAAAACTTCCTGAAAAAATCTCTGGAGGGGTACTGGTTCGTTCAACACTTGAAAATATGCCTGCTTCAGATAAATTGCAACGCTATGATGTCATCACAAAGATCGATGATACAGATATCGAGTCAACTGCAGATTTACAATCTGCCCTCTATTCTCACCAAATCAATGATACGATAAAGGTCACATTCTATCGTGATGGAAAACAACAAACAACTTCTATCAAGTTGACAAAATCAACTGAGGATCTGAGCGATTAACTTTCACTTTCTTGACATACTTGTAAACACACCTTTACGAATTTGTAAAGGTGTGTTATTCTATTCATAAGATGGAAAAATTAGAAAAAATAGCGGTAAAGGACATTCGAACCAATCCTTTCCAACCAAGAAAAGTATTTGATCAAGAAAAATTAGAAGAACTGGCTCAGTCAATCAAAGAAAATGGCTTAATTCAACCCATTATTGTCAGAAAATCTCCAATAATTGGTTTTGAATTGCTTGCAGGTGAAAGACGTTTTAGAGCTTCAAAAATTGCTGGATTAGAGCTTGTTCCTGCGATTATTAAAGAGTTAACAGATCAAGAAATGATGCGACAAGCCATTATTGAAAATCTTCAACGAGAAGATCTCAATCCAATTGAAGAAGCTATCTCCTACCAAAAGCTCGTTGATCATGGCTATAAGCACGACCAAATCGCTCAATTTATGGGGAAATCTAGACCCTATATCAGCAATATGCTTCGCTTGTTACATCTAGCACCCTCTGTTCAAGAAGCAGTCATTCAAAATGATATTTCTTCGGCTCACGCGCGTGTTCTTGTTCCTCTTGATGAAGAAGAGCAGCGATTTTGGTTGGAGCGAATCAAACAGGATCATTTAAATGTTCGAACATTAGAAAGCAAGATCAGTTCAAAAAGAAAACAGAAAAATAAAAAAGCAAAAGAGAGCTTCCTACTGGAAGAGGAACAGCGATTGAAAAAAATATTAGGAACAGATGTGACGATACACTCCTCTTCTCAAAATAAAGGAACTATCCAAATTTCTTTTTCCAGTCTTGATGAATACCAACGAATTATCAACAGCCTTAAATAAGGCTGTTATTTTTATTTTTTGTATTGACAAGCTTTTCCACCATAAAAATCTTTTGTAAATAGCAGAAAAATAAGGATATTCACTAGTTATCCCCACTTTGTGGATAACTTTTAAAAACAATGTGAATTTAAATCCACAACTTGTGGAAAAGTATAAAACTATAATTTAATTTCATGAAATTTAGCCTGTGGAAAACTATTTTTGTTTGTGGTAGAATAGGAGTACGTATGATTTGATACAATTCAAGAAAAGGAGGGAAGTCTGATAGTGTCACAAGAAGAGCAATTTTGGTCTCGTTTTTTAGAATTAGCCCAATTACAACTAAAAGATAGTGCCTATGATTTTTTTGTCGCCGATTCAAAATTAGTCAAAATCGATGGAGAGACGGCTACCATTTATCTTGATGGAAATTATAAAGAATTATTTTGGGAAACAAATCTAAAAAATGCTTTGATCACAGCCAGCTTTGAAGTCTACAATACAGATTTGAAGTTCCATTTCGTTTTTGAAGATACCGAAGAAATTCCTAGTAGTCATAGCGGTGAGAATAGGAGATTATCTTCAGGTAGCTTAGCAACCGAACCGTTACCTAAAATTGATACAGGTCTGAAATCAAAGTACACCTTTGATAATTTTGTGCAAGGGGATGGAAATATTTGGGCGAAAGCAGCAGCGCTTGCAGTTTCTGAAAATCTTGCAACAACTTACAACCCTCTCTTTATTTATGGTGGGCCAGGACTTGGAAAGACTCACCTATTGAACGCAATTGGAAATCAAATTCTAGAAAATATTCCAAATGCACGAGTTAAGTATGTTCCAGCAGAAACCTTTATTAATGAATTTTTAGAACACCTTCGATTAGGAGAAATGAAGACGTTCAAGAATACCTATCGAAGTCTTGATCTCTTACTGATTGATGATATCCAGTCACTCGGTGGGAAAAAAGTCACGACTCAAGAGGAATTCTTTAATACTTTTAATGCCCTCCATAGCGACAACAAACAGATTGTTCTAACAAGCGATCGAAGTCCGGATCATTTAGATAGTCTTGAAGAGCGGCTGGTTACTCGTTTCAAATGGGGACTAACGCAAAATATAACACCACCTGATTTTGAAACTCGGATTGCCATCTTACGGAATAAAATTGAAGATCTAGACTATATTTTTCCTAATGACACACTGGAATATCTAGCAGGTCAGTTTGATTCAAATGTTCGAGACTTAGAAGGTGCCTTAAATGATATTTCTTTAATGGCGAAGGTGAAAAAACTTAAAGAAATTACGATCGATGTTGCAGCTGAAGCTATTCGAGCTCGTAAAAACGATAATAGCAAGACGCTTGTCATCCCCATTGAAAAAATTCAGGAAGCAGTTGGAGCCTTTTATGGAGTCAGTGTAAAAGAAATCAAAGGTTCGCGAAGAGTTCAGAATATTGTCCTAGCACGACAAGTGGCTATGTATCTTTCAAGAGAGATGACGGACAACTCACTTCCTCGAATCGGAAAAGAATTCGGTGGGAAAGACCACACGACTGTCATTCATGCCTATGAAAAAATTAAAAGTATGGTCGACACAGATGATAATCTACGACTCGAAATTCAAAGTATCAAGAAAAAGTTAAATTAATCTGTGGATAACTTCCTCTTAACTTCTAGGGGTTATGCACAATTTTTAAACAAGTAACTTTTTAAGTCATAGATAGGATTCTGAGAGTTTTCCACAACTTCCACACAACCTACTATTACTATTAACTTACTAATCATAAAATAAATAAAAGGAATGACCATGATAAATTTTTCTATTAACAAAACTTTATTTTTACAAGCACTAAATACTACCAAAAGAGCGATCAGTTCTAAAAATGCTATTCCAATCCTTTCCACAATTAAAATTGATGTCACTCCAGAAGGAGTTGCCTTATCAGGATCGAATGGCCAAATTTCAATTGAAAACTTTATTTCTATCAAAGATGAAAATGCTGGTTTATTGGTGACCTCTCCAGGTTCTATTTTATTGGAAGCAACTTTCTTTATTAATGTGGTTTCAAGTTTACCAGATGTTACTTTAGATTTTAAAGAGATTGAACAAAAACAGGTTCTTTTAACAAGCGGAAAATCAGAAATTACACTTAAAGGAAAAGATGCAGATCAATATCCACGTATTCAAGAAATTGCTGCAAGTAATCCATTAGTTTTAGAAACAAAATTATTAAAACAATTAATTAATGAAACGGCATTTGCAGCAAGTGTACAAGAAAGTCGGCCAATTTTGACAGGTGTTCACTTTGTTTTATCAGATAATAAAGAGCTAAAAACAGTAGCAACAGACTCTCACCGTATGAGTCAAAAAGTGATTACACTGGAGAAAAATGGAGACAACTTTGATGTTGTCATCCCAAGTCGCTCTCTTCGTGAATTCACCTCTGTTTTTTCTGATGATATTGAAACAGTTGAGGTTTTCTTTGCTAACAATCAAATTCTCTTTAGAAGTGAACACATTAGTTTTTATACCCGTTTGCTAGAAGGAAATTATCCTGATACAGACCGTCTCATTCCAACAGAATTCAATACAGAGGCAACCTTCAATGTGGCCAACCTTCGATTTGCAATGGAGCGTGCTCGTCTTCTTTCAAATGCGACTCAAAACGGAACGGTTAAATTAGAGTTCAAAAATGGAGTGGTTTCTTCCCACGTTCATTCACCAGAAGTTGGGCGAGTAAATGAAGAGATCGATACAAGCGCCGTTTCAGGAGAGGATTTGTCTATTAGCTTTAATCCAACTTATTTGATCGAAGCGCTCAAAGCTATTGATAGTGAACAAGTTGTTATTCGTTTTATTTCTTCTGTTAGACCGTTTACATTGGTTCCAGAAGGAAATGAACAAGGGTTCATTCAATTGATTACGCCAGTTCGCACAAATTAACAAAGGTGAATCATGTATACGTTAGGTGATTTTGTAGAAATGAAAAAGCCCCACGCTTGTGTGATTAAAGAAACAGGTAAGAAGGCAAATCGTTGGGAAATTACGCGACTTGGTGCAGACATAAAAATCAAGTGTAGCAATTGTGACCATGTGGTCATGATGAGTCGCCATGATTTTGAACAGAAAATGAAGAAAGTACTATAAAAGGTTCAGTCACTTATGTGACCGAACCTTTTCGATTATTTTAATTCTTCAAATTTTCCATTTTTAACTTCTTTGAAACCACCCTGTTTCATCATATCAAAAGTTGATTTAAAGCTGATATAGTCGACTTTTTTATCTTTTTGTGTCATTACTAATTTCTTTTCAATTAGCTGATCTAAGTCTGCCTTTTCATAATTTAGTGTTGTTTTTTCAACCATATAATCATCTTTGTATTCAGCAGAATGTGTGAATCCTTTGACATCCTTGTATTCTTCATCATATTTATCGATCATTTCCTTTAATTGATCTTTTGTAACTCCCGCCTCTTTGTAATAAATAGTAGTGGTGGTTTGGTTACTGATCGCTTTATCACCTTTATGTTCTAGTGTAATACGAACATCCGTTTTCTTTTCTTGGTTGATTGCCTGAAGATAGGATTTTTGAACAGATTGTTGTCCACAAGCTCCAAGAAGAAAGAGAGTAAAGATAGCGATTAAAGAAAGAAAAATAGATTTCCATGTTTGTTTTTTCATCTGAAAAACTCCTTTGTTCATTGTTAAATAGAGTATACCATATTTATATTTTTAGAACGTTACAGTTTGATGAAAAAATCTAGTTTCAAAGGTCATGAAATATTTCATTTTTCATCACTTGTCTTTTGAATTATGTTATAATGAAAGAGATTGAAATTTGAACGGAGAAAAAGAAAAATGGCATTAACAGCAGGTATCGTTGGCTTACCAAACGTTGGTAAATCAACCCTATTTAACGCAATTACAAAAGCAGGAGCAGAGGCCGCAAACTATCCCTTTGCGACCATTGATCCAAACGTCGGGATGGTAGAAGTTCCAGATGAACGCCTCCAAAAATTGACGGAAATGATTACTCCTAAGAAGACAGTTCCGACTACTTTTGAATTTACAGATATTGCTGGGATTGTGAAAGGGGCTTCTAAAGGGGAAGGACTTGGTAATAAATTCTTGGCCAACATCCGTGAAGTAGATGCCATTGTCCATGTAGTGCGTGCTTTTGATGATGAAAATGTCATGCGGGAGCAAGGTCGTGAAGATGCCTTTGTTGATCCACTGGCAGATATTGATACCATCAATTTAGAATTAATTTTAGCCGACTTAGAGTCTGTCAATAAACGCTATGCGCGTGTAGAAAAAATTGCTCGTACACAAAAAGATAAGGATTCTGTTGCGGAATTTAATGTTCTACAAAAAATCAAACTAGTTCTTGAAGATGGTAAATCAGCTCGGACCATTGAATTCACGGAGGAAGAACAAAAAGTGGTGAAAGGACTTTTCCTTTTGACTACCAAACCAGTTCTTTATGTAGCAAATGTGGATGAAGATGTTGTTGCAGATCCAGACTCTATTGACTATGTGAAGCAAATTCGTGACTTTGCGGCAACAGAGAATGCGGAAGTCGTGGTGATTTCTGCGCGTGCTGAGGAAGAAATTTCTGAGCTAGATGATGCAGATAAACAAGAATTTTTAGAGGCGATTGGCCTAACAGAGTCTGGAGTTGATAAACTCACGCGTGCAGCTTACCACTTGTTGGGACTTGGCACTTATTTCACAGCTGGTGAAAAAGAAGTGCGTGCTTGGACCTTCAAACGTGGCATGAAAGCTCCTCAAGCTGCTGGAATCATCCACTCTGATTTTGAAAAAGGATTTATTCGTGCCGTGACCATGTCCTATGATGATTTAGTTAAATACGGTTCTGAAAAGGCTGTAAAAGAAGCAGGACGCTTGCGCGAAGAAGGAAAAGAATATGTTGTCCAAGACGGGGACATCATGGAATTCCGTTTTAATGTATAAGAGAGTTAAAAAGATGTAAAGGTTGGAAAAAATATTTCCAACCCTTTTAGTGTTTTGAAAGGAAAGAGATGACGAAATTAATTGTTGGATTGGGAAATCCAGGTGATAAGTATGTTGAAACCAAACACAATGTAGGCTTTATGTTAGTTGATCAAATGGCAAAGTCTTTAAATCTTACTTTCTCCCATGATAAGATTTTTCAAGCTGATATCGCCTCAACATTTTTGAATGGAGAAAAGGTCTATTTTGTAAAGCCGACCACTTTTATGAATGAGAGTGGAAAAGCAGTCCATGCCCTTCTGACTTATTATGGTCTGGATATTGAAGATCTTTTGGTTATTTACGATGATTTAGATATGGAAGTTGGCAAGATTCGTCTTCGAGCTAAAGGATCAGCTGGAGGTCATAACGGAATCAAATCGATTATCAATCATATTGGAACTCAGACTTTTTATCGAATTAAGATTGGAATTGGAAGACCTAAGCAGGGCATGTCAGTTGTTCATCATGTCTTAGGAAAATTTGATAAAGACGATTACATCACCATTCTACAAACAATCGATCGAGTAGAAGAAGCGGTTAACGATTACTTGGTAGAAGAAAATTTTGAAAGAAGCATGCAGAAATACAACGGGTAAGTAGATGAATGTAATTGATTTAGTGAGTCAAAACTCCACCCTTCTATCCTGGCAACAAGGTTTGCAAAAAAATAATAGGGAATTGATCTTAGGATTGTCTGCAACTACAAAGGCTATTGTAATGGCTTCAGCCTTTGATTCTATTGAAAAAGCAGTCCTCATCACTTCCAGTTATAACGAAGCGGAACGATTGGCCAGTGATTTTATTTCCTTGCTTGGAGAAGAGAAAGTCCATACATTTTTGGGAGATGATAATCCTTTAGCAGAATTTGTTTTCGCTTCACAAGAAAGGCAATTTGCACGATTAGAGGCTTTGAACTTTGTATGTCAAGAAGATCGTCAAGGCATCCTTGTGACCAATGTGAGTGGTATAAAACTACTATTACCTTCTCCTAAAGTTTTTGCATCTAGTATTTTTCAATTGAAGGTTGGTCAAGAAATAGACTTAACTACTCTGAGTGAAACATTACAAAAGATTGGCTATCAAAAGGTGAGCCAAGTTTTGCAACAGGGAGAGTTTAGTCTACGAGGAGATATTTTAGATATCTTTGAGATCGAACAACTCCAACCCTATCGGATTGAATTTTTCGGAGATGAGATTGATGGAATCCGAATCTTTGACCCAGAAAGTCAGCGTTCTGTTGAAAATGTTGAAGAAGTTCAACTGAAGGCAGTGAGTGATCTATTGTTGCAAGAGGAAGATTTTATCCGTGGTCAGCAGCAAATAGAACAATTGCAAGAACAGAGCGCGAATGAAGAATTTAAATCTTATCTAGCAGAAATTCTGGGAGATATTTCTCAAAGGAAACTCCATCCGGATCTTAGAAAATTTATTAGTTTCTTTTACAAGAAACAATATACTCTATTCGATTATCTTCCTAAACACACTCCAGTCTTTCTGGATGATTATCAAAAAATAGCAGATCAAATAGCGAGATTTGAACTAGATACAGCTAATCTCTTGACGGAAGATTTACATAAAAATAGAGCTTCTTCTCGCCAAGTGTATTTTGCAGACACCAGTACAATTTTACGAAAATATACGCCTGCAACTTATTTTTCAAACTTTCAAAAAGGATTGGGAAATCTGAAATTTGATCATTTGTATCAATTCAATCAATATCCCATGCAGGAGTTTTTTGGACAATTTGATTTACTAAAAGAGGAAATTGAACGGTATCGAAAATCAAACTATACTGTTATTGTTCAAGCAACTTCTCATCAAAATCTTCAACAGCTCCATAAAAATTTAGAAGAGTATGGGATTAGATTAGATTATATTGATGGGGATGCGATTATCCCTCAAGCTAGTCAATTAATTGTTGGAGGACTAGCTCACGGTTTCCAATTTGTTGATGAAAAAATTGTCTACATTACAGAATCAGAGATTTATCAGAAAAAGATCAAACGAAAGATTCGCAGGCAAAATATTTCCAATGCAGAACGCCTAAAAAATTATAATGAATTGGAAAAAGGGGACTATGTTGTTCACCAAGTTCATGGTATTGGTCAATATTTGGGAATTGAAACGATTGAAATTTCGGGTGTCCATCGTGATTATGTTTCAATTCAATATCAAAATGGAGATCGCATCTCGATTCCTGTCGATCAGATTCAGATGTTGTCCAAATACGTTGCAAGCGATGGAAAAGCGCCAAAAATTAACAAGTTAAATGATGGGCGTTTCCAAAAAACGAAGCAAAAGGTTCAGACCCAGGTGGAGGACATTGCAGATGATTTGATAAAACTTTATGCGGAGCGTAGTCAATTAGAAGGATTTGCCTATTCCAAAGATGATGAAAATCAAGAGGCTTTTGAACAAGATTTTCCATATATTGAAACAGATGATCAATTACGTTCCATTGAAGAAATCAAAAAAGATATGGAATCGAATCGTCCGATGGACCGATTGCTGGTTGGAGACGTCGGTTTTGGGAAAACAGAGGTCGCTATGCGAGCAGCCTTTAAGGCAGTAAATGATCATAAACAAGTAGCAGTGCTGGTTCCTACCACGGTTCTTGCCCAACAACATTATGCCAATTTTAAGGAGCGTTTTGAATCTTTTGCAGTAGAAGTTGCTGTTTTAAGTCGTTTCCAGAGTAAGGCAGAGCAGAAAGAAACGCTTGAAAAGTTGAAAAAAGGACGAGTGGATATTATTATTGGAACTCACCGGCTCTTGTCCAAAGATGTTGTTTTTTCAGACTTAGGCTTAATCGTGATCGATGAAGAACAACGTTTTGGAGTGAAGCACAAAGAAACCTTGAAAGAATTGAAAAAAAAGGTGGATGTGCTTACCTTGACAGCTACCCCTATACCTCGAACTCTTCATATGTCTATGCTAGGAATTCGAGATTTGTCTGTCATCGAAACACCTCCGACCAATCGGTATCCTGTGCAAACTTTTGTATTAGAGACCAATCCAACCATTATTCGAGACGCTGTGTTGCGGGAGATGGATCGTGGAGGTCAAGTGTACTATCTTTACAACAAGGTAGATACAATTGAACAAAAGGTGTCTGAATTAAAAGAGTTGATTCCAGAGGCTTCGATTGGCTTTGTTCATGGTCAGATGAGTGAAGTTCGCTTAGAAAATACCCTGTTGGATTTCATTAATGGCGAATACGATGTCTTAGTGACGACAACCATTATTGAGACAGGTGTGGATATTCCAAATGCCAATACACTCTTTATTGAAAATGCGGATCACATGGGGCTTTCAACGCTTTATCAACTAAGAGGTCGTGTGGGACGAAGCAATCGAATTGCTTATGCTTATTTGATGTATCGTCCAGACAAATCTCTTACAGAAGTGTCTGAAAAACGTTTAGAAGCTATTAAAGGTTTTACTGAGTTGGGGTCTGGCTTTAAAATTGCTATGCGAGATTTATCGATCCGTGGAGCAGGGAATATCCTTGGAGCTTCTCAATCTGGTTTCATCGATTCAGTTGGTTTTGAAATGTATTCTCAATTGTTAGAAGAAGCTATTGCTAAGAAACAAGGCCAAGAGCATCGTAGGCAAAAGAGCAATGCAGAGTTGAACCTTCAAATAGATGCGTATTTACCTAATGAATATATTTCAGATCAACGTCAAAAAATTGAAATTTACAAACAAATTCGTGAAATGAATTCTGCGACAGACTATGAATACTTGCAAGATGAATTGATCGATCGTTTTGGAGAATACTCAGATGTTGTCGCCTACCTACTTGAAATTGGTTTAGTGAAAGCTTACTTGGATCAAGTCTTTGTCCGTCTTGTTGAGAGAAAACAACAAAAAGTGACAGTGAAATTTGAACCTATTGCCAAACAACTGTTTTTAACACAGGATTATTTCAAAGCTCTGTCAATGACACAGTTAAAGGCACAGATTGCAGAAGAAAAGGGATTGATTGAAGTGATCTTCGATATTCGAAATAAGAAAGATTTTGAAATTTTGGAAGCTCTGAAGCAATTTGGTCAAACCTTATTGGAAATTAAACAGGAAAAAGAAAAGGACTAGCAGTTCTTAGCTCATTTTTCGCATTTTATGTATAAAAAATGATACAATACTATGTTAGAGGTGACAGTATGAGATTAGATAAATATTTAAAAGTTTCTCGCATTATTAAGCGTCGTCCTGTTGCAAAGGAAGTTGCAGATAAAGGGCGAATCAAAGTCAATGGAGTATTAGCAAAAAGTTCAACGGATTTGAAAGTGAATGATCAAATTGAAGTTCGTTTTGGAAATAAAGTATTGACGGTTAAAGTCTTGGAAATGTTGGATAGTACAAAAAAAGAAGATGCATCCAAAATGTACGAAATAATTAGTGAAACAAGGATAGAAGAAGATGCCTAAAAATATCGTTCAAATGAACAATAAATATATCAAAGACGAAAGTCAGCGAAAACGTTTTTTAGAAGAAGAAAGAAAAAAACGCAATCGTTTTCTGGGGCTCGTTTTGATATTGGTCATGTTACTGTTTATTCTTCCAACTTATAATTTAGCCCAGAGCTATCAATCGCTACAAGATAAAAAAGAACAATACAAACAGTTGGAAAAAGAGTATAAAGAAACAAGTGAACAAAAAGAATACCAACAAGACATCGCTAAAAAATTAAAAGACGATGATTATGCAACAAAATATGCACGCGCTAAGTATTCTTTTTCAAAAGATGGTGAATATGTTTACACCATCCCAGATTTACTCCCGCAATAACCGATGGAAAATATCTTACAAACAGTTAAACAATTTCTTGAATTTTCGGATGAAAAATTAGAGGAATTAAAAAAGAAAAACCAAATGATTAAACTTCAAAAGGATGAAAAGGAAAGGAATACAGGTGTCTAAACGATTTCTACTCCTATTGTTAGTTCCAATTTTATTTATTGGGTCTCAAGCAGCGAGTGTCGAGCAGTCTGAGTCTTCTCAGACAATGGCTCATCCATCAGAACTTTATTTTTCTTCAATTCCAGCGAACCCGAATGTCTATCGCAAAATTTCTGTTTTTTCTGATCCTCAGTTGAAAAAAGCACAAGGAGAAATTCTCCCCAACACACCGTTTACAATCGAACAACTCTTTGTAAATGATGAAGGGAAAGCTGTATTTAAAATAGCAGATAAAGGATATGTATTAGCAGATTCTTCTGTCATTTTTTCTGATGTTGTACAAGAAACACAAGAAAAAAAACAAGACATGTGGCTAAAACCTGGTTTTAAAGTGTATGACCGACCCTTAATAAATGGTACAAAAGAAAAAAATACACCTCTTTCTCCTTATACAAAAGTGACAGTCTTACGTACAGCTAAGACTTTACGAGATGAATTTGTGGAGATTGAAGGTCAGGGCTGGGTGAACAAAGCATTCGTCACTGAAAAAGATAATCGAATGGAAAAAGTCCAGGAATTGTTGAATAGTAAATACAATTCTCCTTCGTATGGAATCTATGTAAAACAATTAGAGACTGGAAATACTGCTGGAATCAATCCGCAAAAAGAAATGTATTCTGCCAGTGTAACAAAATTACCATACTTGTACTACGTCCAAGAACAGCTCAATAAAAAAGCCATTTCTCCAACTACAACCTACAAATATATTCCAGAAGTCAATGATTTCAAAGGTGGCTATGAACCAGAAGGAAGTGGTAGCCTTTCAAAAACACCCGATGGAAAAGAATACAGTGTTCAAGAGTTGGTAGATAAGATTGCAAAAGAATCAGATAATGTTGGACATAATATCTTGAATTATTATGTCACTCATCAATCAGATCAAGACTTCCAAAAAACTTTGGATAGGATTGCAAAGAAACATTGGGATGTTGAAAAAAGAGAAGCATCCGCTGAAATGGCTGGCAATGTCATGGAGGCTGTCTATCAACAAAATGGCCCTATTATTGATGCGCTCTCCTCTACAAAATATGATGATCAACGGATTGCGCGTGACCTTCCAGTAAAAGTTGCTCATAAAATTGGAGATGCCTATGATTTTAGACATGATGTTGCGATTGTATACACAAATTCACCCTATGTAATAGCCATTTTTACAGATCATTCGAATTATGATACGATTTCCAACATTTCAAAAGATATCTATGAGGTATTGAAATAATGGAAAAGCGATTTTTAGAGTTTTGTGAAAAACAAGATCTATTTACTCCCCATCGCCGTGTTTTGGTTGCCTTATCTGGTGGATTGGATTCAATGAATCTGTATGAACTTTTATATAAGAATAAAGAACGATTGAAAATCCATCTGGTACTCGCTCATGTCAATCATGGACAAAGACCAGAATCAGATTTAGAAGAAAGTGAACTTCGAACGCTAGCTGATAGGCGAGAGACACGTATCTATGTGGCTCACTATTCGGGTGATTTTACAGAAGCAAAAGCTCGTACCTTTCGTTATGATTTTTTTAAACAGATTATGGAGAAAGAAGATTGCACCGCTTTAGTAACAGGTCATCATGCAAATGATCAAGCTGAAACAACTTTCATGCGCTTAATACGAGGAACAAAATTACGCCATTTAAATGGCATTCCTGTACGCCAACCATTTGGTAAGGGTGAGCTAATCCGTCCTTTGTTAACTTTTACCAAAGATGAGTTGATGGAAATCCCTCACTTTGAAGACAGTAGCAATGACTCACAGGACTATTTTCGAAATCGTGTACGCCATCAATACCTTCCAGAATTTGAAAAAGAAAATCCTCAAATGCAAGTAAGTCTTCGTTATTTAGCAGAAGAAGTGACTCATTGGCACCAAGCACTGAAAGAATTGACTAGCGAGTTAACCATTCAAGATTTAGCTTTTTTTAGAACGTATTCTCATTCTGTACAATCATTCTTATTAGAAGAGTATTTGGCACAATTTCCAGATTTGCAACTTGGTAGGGTACAGTTTCAAGAATTATTAAATTTACTGCGAAAAAAAAGAAATTGCGTCCATTATTTAAAGTCGAATTATGAACTACATCAGGAATATGATTTCTTTGAAATACAAAAAATCAGTCAAAAGTCGGATGACCAACCCCTCCCATTTTTGTTAGAATTTGGGAATATCTTTGAAATTGCAAATTATAAACTATCTTTTGGACAACCATTAGTAGGGGAAAATGTAGAAATTCTTTCTGTTTCACGCGAAACTCCCATCTTAATTAGAAGGAGAAAGGAAGGAGATCAGCTACTTGTTAATGGCCACCATCAAAAATTAAGACGGTGGTTTATCAACCATAAAATTCCAATTTCTCTTCGGCAAAAGGCTCTCATTATAGAACAAAATCATAATATTCTTTCTGTAGTGGGATTGGTAACGAGTGATTTGAGTAAGCTCTCAAAAAGTGGTATAATGAAAGATAGTCTTTATATTCAAAAAATAGATAGGTAAAAACATGTTAGAAAAAGATATAAAAAAAGTATTGGTTTCACATGATGAAATTGTAGAAGCAGCAAAGAAATTGGGTGAAACCCTAACAAAAGAGTACCAAGGAAAAAATCCAATTTTTGTTGGAATTTTGAAAGGCTCTGTTCCATTTATGGCAGAGTTGATCAACCACGTGGATACACATATTGAATTGGATTTTATGCTGGTTTCAAGTTATCATGGTGGTACAGCAAGCTCAGGTATTATTAATATTATCAAGGATATCGACCAAGATATTACTGGTAGAGATATTTTATTTGTAGAAGATATTATCGATACAGGTAAAACCCTCAAGAGTCTAAAAGAACTCTTTGAAGAACGAAATGCGGCATCTGTAAAGATTGCTACCTTACTGGATAAACCTGAGGGACGTTTGGTTGAGATTGAAGCAGATTACACCTGCTTTACGATTCCAAATGAGTTTGTTGTAGGATATGGTTTAGACTATGATGAAAATTATCGTAACCTACCCTATGTTGGTGTATTAAAAGAGGAAGTGTACTCAAAATAGAGGAGACTAGATGAATAACAGAAAAAATAACGGTTTTGTTCGAAATCCATTTCTGTATTTGTTGATTATTGTAGCGGCTGTGACAGGATTCCAGTACTTTTTTGCGGGTAATGGAGTTGGTCAAAGTCAGCAAATCAACTACACAGAATTGGTCAAGGAAATTAAAAATGATAATGTAAAAACGATCAGTTACCAACCAAATGGTAGTGTGATTGAAATTGCAGGGACCTATAATAAAGCTAAAGAATCAAAAGATGATACAGGAATTCAATTTTTTACCCCAAGTGTTCAAAAAGTATCTCGCTTTACTAGTGTCATCCTCCCATCTGATATCACCGTCAATGAATTACAAAAATTAGCAGCTGACCACAAAGCAGAAATCACCATTAAGCGTGAGAGCTCAAGTGGCATGTGGATAACAATTCTCACTTCAATTGTTCCATTTGTTATCGTCATGTTTTTCTTCTTCTCAATGATGAACCAAGGCGGTGGCGGAGGTGCCAGAGGTGCAATGAACTTTGGTCGTAATAAAGCCCGCGCTGCTAATAAAGAAGATATTAAAGTTCGTTTTTCAGATGTAGCGGGAGCTGAAGAAGAAAAACAAGAACTTGTTGAAGTTGTTGAATTTTTAAAAGATCCAAAACGCTTTACTAAATTGGGTGCAAGAATCCCAGCAGGTGTGCTTCTTGAAGGCCCTCCAGGAACTGGTAAAACCCTTTTAGCAAAAGCAGTAGCTGGTGAAGCTGGAGTTCCATTCTTCAGTATCTCTGGTTCTGACTTTGTTGAAATGTTTGTCGGAGTCGGTGCTAGCCGGGTTCGTTCACTTTTTGAAGATGCTAAAAAAGCAGCACCAGCCATTATCTTTATCGATGAAATTGATGCTGTTGGGCGCCAACGTGGTATAGGTCTTGGTGGCGGAAATGATGAACGTGAACAAACCCTTAATCAGCTCTTGATTGAGATGGATGGTTTTGAAGGCAACGAAGGAATCATTGTTATCGCAGCAACTAACCGTTCTGATGTCCTTGACCCTGCCCTTCTTCGTCCTGGCCGTTTTGACCGTAAAGTATTAGTTGGACGTCCAGATGTGAAAGGTCGTGAGGCAATTCTTCGTGTTCATGCTAAGAATAAGCCACTTGCTCAAGATGTGGACTTGAAATTGGTTGCTCAACAAACACCAGGATTTGTCGGTGCTGATCTCGAAAATGTTTTGAACGAAGCAGCCTTGGTTGCAGCTCGTCGAAATAAAAAAGTAATTGATGCTGCTGATATCGATGAAGCAGAAGATCGTGTTATTGCAGGTCCATCTAAGAAAGATCGGACGATTTCGCAAAAAGAACGTGAAATGGTTGCTTATCACGAAGCTGGTCATACAATCGTTGGTCTGGTCTTATCAAATGCTCGTGTAGTTCATAAAGTTACTATTGTTCCACGCGGTCGCGCAGGCGGTTACATGATTGCCCTTCCAAAAGAAGATCAAATGTTACTTTCTAAAGAGGACATGAAAGAACAATTAGCAGGGCTCATGGGAGGACGTGTTGCCGAAGAAATTATTTTCAATTCGCAAACAACAGGTGCTTCAAATGACTTTGAACAAGCTACCCAAATGGCGCGTGCAATGGTGACAGAATATGGTATGAGTGAAAAACTTGGACCGGTTCAATATGAAGGAAATCATGCGATGTTTGGTGCTCAAAGCCCACAAAAAATGATTTCAGAACAGACGGCTTACGAAATTGATGAAGAAGTTCGTGGTCTATTGAATGAAGCCCGTAATAAAGCGGCAGAAATTATTCAAGGAAATAGAGAAACGCATAAACTGATTGCTGAAGCTCTATTAAAATATGAAACCTTGGATAGTGTTCAAATTAAATCATTATACGAAACAGGAAAAATGCCTGAAAATTCAGAGCATGAATTAGAAGAAGAAGCAAAACCTCTATCATATGATGAGATTAAGTCAAAATTAGAAGAAAATAACTAATTCAAAAGAAGGAAAATATTTCCTTCTTTTTTTATTAAAAAAGTGTTGACAGAGTAAAAATATTCTGTATAATAGAATATGTTGTAAAAATGGTCCGTTGGTCAAGGGGTTAAGACACCGCCTTTTCACGGCGGTAACACGGGTTCGAATCCCGTACGGACTATCGATAAACTGTCACCAAGTGGCAGTTTTTTTGTGTATTTGGACAAAATAGTCAAAAATAATAACCAAATAGTTAAAAAAACGTGCAGAATAGAAAAAAAGTCCAATGGGCTTCTTTATTTTTATAAAATACAGATAAAAGTAAAGGAGAGCTTATGGAATTTAATAAAATGTATCAAAAAGTAAAATATATCGTAAGAAAATGTGAAAAAGAGTATTATATTCAATTATGGGAAAAGGATGATTGGGAACAAGAAGGTCAGCTAACTCTGTTTGAACTTTATCAAAAAAATCCTGAAATTGAAACAAATGAAGAATTACTTTATACATATTTCAAAACAAAATTTAGAAATCATATTAAAGATAAAATAAGACAACAGGAAAGTGATAAGAGAAAAATTAATAGACTTCCATATATTGAAATTGGAGAAATTAGTCACAGAATTTCATCAAGAAAAATATATTTAGATGAGCTAGTTGTTCTGAGAGATGCATTAAAACGTTTTAAAGAAAAATTAACAGTAAAAGAAAAAGAACAATATGAAGCATTACTAGCAAACAGAAGATGTCTAGGAAAAACAAAAATGAAAAAGAAATTAGAGAACTATCTAAAGGATTTTAAAAATTCAATTTAAGAACGGAAAGTTGACAGTGTATAAATGAACTTTCAAAAAAATAAAATTTTTTGAGAAAAAGTGTTGACAGTAAGGGTAGGTCATGATATACTAATAT
>NZ_KV807489.1:442255-468412 GCF_001812015.1 Streptococcus sp. HMSC073D05 | reverse complement strand
CCTAACGGAGCGAGACGGACTGAAAGTCACATAAGAAGAAAAAGACAAGTCTTGTGACTTGTCTTTTTGTTGTATCCTAAATAGGATTTGTGTTCATCGAAGAAAATTTGGGAATTGGTCTCATGACCGATCTGACTCTCTTTCCAGAATATCCAAATCTTGTCAAAATTCCGCTGGTTGAAGAGGAAAAAACAGTCTTCTATATTAGCTATGCCTATCCAAATGAAGGGGAACCCAAAGCACTTCTTAGCTCCTTTATTGAACGGTTAGAGAAGTGTGAAAAATAAGGAAGCTGGTGTCAAACAGACAAATAGAGAGCAACTTGAATAAAATGAGGCTTGTAGAGAAAGGAAATTCATGATTTCGCTTTGTCTGCCAGCCTTTTTTGGTGTTTTTTGGTATAATTAAACTTGATCATATTCTGCAGAAAGGAGTTCCTATGTCCAACTATTTATCCGTATCAAGTTTGACCAAATATTTGAAATTAAAATTTGATAAGGATCCCTATTTGGAAAGGGTTTATCTGACAGGGCAGGTCTCCAATTTCCGAAAACGCCCCAACCACCAGTATTTTTCATTAAAGGATGAAAAAGCGGTTATTCAGGCGACGGTCTGGGCTGGGGTTTATCGAAGCTTTGGTTTTGAGCTAGAAGAAGGCATGAAGATCAACGTCATCGGTCGCATTCAGCTCTATGAGCCAAGTGGGAGTTATTCCATTGTCATTGAAAAGGCTGAGCCAGATGGGGTAGGGGCCTTGGCCATCCAATTTGAGCAACTCAAGAAAAAGTTGACCGAAGAAGGGCTCTTTCAGGATCGGTGGAAGCAAGCTCTGCCACAATTTCCAAGAAAGATCGGGGTCATCACCAGTCAAAGCGGGGCCGTGATTCGCGATATTATCACAACGGTGAGCCGACGCTTCCCTGGTGTTGAGATTGTGCTCTACCCGACCAAGGTTCAGGGTGAAGGCGCATCTAGTGAGGTGGTTGCTAATATTCAAAGAGCTAACCAACGGGATGATTTGGATGTCTTGATTATTGGTCGTGGGGGTGGTTCGATTGAAGATCTCTGGGCCTTTAATGAAGAAGCAGTGGTGCGAGCCATTTTTGAATCGCGGATTCCGATTATCTCCAGTGTTGGACATGAGACAGACACGACTCTAGCCGATTTTGTAGCAGACCGACGAGCTGCTACTCCAACAGCCGCTGCTGAATTAGCTACTCCAGTGACCAAATTGGATCTCTTGTCCCATTTACAAAAGCAGGAAAATCGCATGGCAACAGCCATGTCCAATCGCTTGGCCTATAATCGTGAACGTTTGGCCAAATTAAGTCAATCGGTTATTTTTAGACAGCCTGAAAGACTCTATGATGGCTACCTACAAAAGATTGACCAGTTGCAATTGCGTTTGAAACAAGGAATGCGTGATGCTTATGGACAAGGGGCCAATCAACTGCAAGGTCTGCGTCATCGCCTAGAAGCCATGTCTCCTTTGCATCGCATCGAGCGCTACCAAGACCGCCTGCTCCAAGATAAGAGAATCTTAACCAACCGAATGGAACAAGTCCTAAAAGAGCAAAAGATCAAGGTACAAGGCTTATCAGAAGCCCTCTTGATGCTCGATACCAGTAGGATTATTGCGCGTGGCTATGCCATGGTTAAGCAAGACGATCAGGTTCTAGACTCGGTTGCGAAAGTAAAAGAAGGGGACCCGCTGTCACTCATCATGAGAGATGGCCAGTTAGAAGTAGAGGTAAAACATGTCGAAAGAAAAGAAATTTGAAGAAAACTTAGCAGATTTGGAAGCCATTGTCCAAAAATTGGAAAATGGTGATGTGGCTTTAGAAGAAGCTATTACAGAATTCCAAAAAGGAATGAAGTTGTCAAAAGAATTGCAAGATACCTTGGATCAAGCAGAGAAAACCTTGGTCAAGGTCATGCAAGCAGATGGTACTGAAGCGGATCTAGCATGAGACAAGAAGAAAAACGAAATAGAGTAGAGCAAGCAGTTCGCTCTTTTTATGAGGCGAAAGCCGTCGCCCCCCATTTAGTGGAGTCGGTCCTGTATTCGATCCAGGCAGGCGGAAAACGCCTGCGCCCATTGCTCCTTCTAGAATTATTAGAGGCCTTTGGACAGGAATTGACGGAGGCTCACTTTCAAGTGGCAGGAGCTTTAGAGATGATCCATACAGGAAGCCTTATTCACGATGATCTGCCTGCCATGGACAATGATGATTACCGTCGGGGGCAATTGACCAATCATAAGAAATTCGGAGAAGACCTGGCGATTTTAGCAGGGGATGCGCTTTTTCTCGATCCCTTTGGGATGATTGCTGCGAGTGCCCTTTCAGATGCGGTCAAGGTCTCTTTGATCCTTGAATTGTCAGATGCTTCCGGTAGTCGTGGAATGGTAGCTGGCCAAGTCCTTGATATGGAAGGGGAACACAAACAGCTCACGCTAGCAGAGTTGCAAACCATCCATGCCAATAAGACAGGACGCCTCCTTGCCTATCCTTTTATCGCAGCAGGTTTGATTTTAGAGTTGCAAGCAGACTTTGCTCAGCTCTTAGAAAAAATTGGGAAAAAATTAGGCCTGGCTTTTCAAGTACGGGATGATATTTTGGATCTGGTCGCTGATTTTGAAGCTTTGGGGAAGACCCCTCAAAAGGACTTAGTGGCTGAAAAATCGACCTATCCAGCCCTGTTGGGATTGGAAGAATCAAAAGCTTTGCTGACAAGTGAATTAGACGCTTGCGAGGACTTGTTGGATCAGATTACAGCTGCTTGTGACTTTGATCCGCGAGCGATCAAGAAATTAATAGAAGGATTACGAATAGATGGCTAAGGAAAGAGTGGATGTATTAGCCTATAAACAAGGCCTATTTGATACCCGCGAACAAGCCAAAAGAGGGGTGATGGCAGGTCTTGTCGTTGCCGTTATCAATGGTGAGCGCTTCGATAAACCGGGTGAAAAAATTGATGAAGCAACCGAGTTGAAATTAAAAGGCGAAAAGCTCAAATATGTCAGCCGGGGCGGTCTTAAATTAGAAAAAGCCCTGAACCAATTCGGTTTATCTGTAGAGGATAAAATTGCGATTGATATTGGAGCTTCTACAGGTGGCTTTACAGATGTCATGCTGCAAAACGGAGCCAGCCAGGTCTTTTCGGTGGATGTCGGGACCAATCAGTTGGCCTGGAAATTGCGCAATGATCCTCGGGTGGTCTCGATGGAACAGTTCAATTTCCGCTATGCCGAGCCAGATGATTTTGAAGCGACACCGAGCTTTGCGAGTATCGATGTCAGCTTTATTTCCTTGGACTTGATTCTGCCAGCCCTTCACCGGATTTTGGCAGATAATGGACAAGTCGTGGCCTTGGTGAAACCTCAGTTTGAGGCAGGACGCGAACAGATCGGGAAAAATGGGATCATTAAGGATCCTAAGATTCATTTAGCCGTTCTGGAAAAGGTCGTTGCTTTTGCAGGAACACATGGCTTTTCCGTGATGGGAGTGGATTATTCCCCTATCCAAGGAGGCCATGGCAACATCGAATTTTTGATGTATCTAGAAAAAAAAGAAGAGAAAACAAAGCCAACTACAGAGCAGCTGGAGGCTGTTGTGGACCTGGCACACAAGGAATTTAAACATGAAGAGTAAGAATATCAGATTAGAAAAAATTCGTCGTTTCATTCGCGATCATGAAGTGGGGACGCAAGAAGAGATCGTCGAACATTTGAAAGAAGAAGGCATCTCAGCAACCCAAGCGACGGTGTCACGGGATATCAAAGAATTGGGCATTGTAAAACGCCCTCTAAAAGACATGACCTATGTCTATGAATTGCCACGTAAGCACCACCAAGGGATTGGGATGATTGAAAGCAATATCTTGTCTCATCGTCGCATGGGAGAATATGTCAATTTCACCATGGTTCCAGGGACAGCGCCTTTAGTCAAACGTCGCTTGCGGGAGATTTATAAGGAGCATATCTTTAGTATTGTTGCAGATGATGATACGATCTTGCTGATCGCCTATTCAGCTCCAGAAGCAGAGAATATCCTCAAATCAATCTTTGGGTGGTAAGAGCCTATGCTATTAGAAATTTCGATTAAGAACTTTGCCATTATCGAAGAGATTTCCTTAAATTTTGAAAAGGGAATGACGGTACTGACAGGGGAAACAGGTGCAGGGAAATCCATCATTATCGATGCCATGAACATGATGCTGGGAAGCCGTGCAACGACGGATGTCATTCGACACGGAGCCCCAAAAGCGGAAATCGAAGGGCTCTTCACCGTTGAGAGCAATCGCCACCTGACAGCTCTCTTTGAAGAGCAAGGACTAGAGTGGACCGATGAATTGATTATTCGCCGAGAGATCCTGCAAAATGGACGAAGTGTCAGCCGGATCAATGGTCAGATGGTGAATTTGTCTGTCTTAAAGGCAGTCGGTCAACATTTGGTGGATATCCATGGCCAGCATGATCAGGAAGAACTCATGCGGCCCCAATTGCATATCGCTATGCTGGATGAATTTGGGGATGCAGCCTTTTTCCAAACCAAAGACGCTTATCGTCAGACCTTCGAAGACTACAAATGCCTGCGCAAACAAGTGGTGGAACTCCAGCGCAACCAGCAGGAAAACAAGGCCCGTATTGAGATGTTGGAGTTTCAAATTGCAGAGATTGAGGCAGCTGCCTTGGAAGTGGATGAGGACCTGCGTCTGGAGCAAGAACGCCAACGCCTGCTCAATCACAAGATGATTGCAGATACCCTAACCAATGCCTATACTATGCTGGATGCAGAAGAATTTTCGAGCCTCTCCAATGTTCGATCAGCCATGAATGATCTGGAGAGCATCGAAGAATATGATCCCAGCTACAAAGAGCTCTCAAGCCAGTTATCAGAAACCTTCTATGCCCTTGAGGATATTACCAAGCGCTTAGAAGATGTGGTTGATGGTCTGGAGTTTGATGGCAATCGCCTCATGCAGGTGGAATCGCGTTTGGATTTGATCCACTCCATCACGCGCAAGTATGGTGGCCAAGTCAAGGACGTCTTAGAATACCTAGCACAAATCACCAAAGAATATAGCCTTCTCACCGGAAGTGATCTCTCGTCTGAGGACTTGGAAAAAGAACTCAAACGTCTAGAAAAGAGTTTGGTCACCTTGGCTCAAGATTTGAGTGATCAACGGCATGACCTAGCTCAAGCTTTGGAAAATGAAATCCAGCAAGAATTGGCAGATCTCTACATGGACAAGGCGCGTTTTCAAGTACGTTTTAGCAAGGCTAAGTTTAATCGTGAGGGAAATGAAGCTGTCGAATTTTACATTTCGACCAACCCAGGTGAGGATTTTAAACCCCTTGTCAAGGTAGCATCCGGCGGAGAATTGTCACGCTTGATGTTGGCCATTAAGTCTGCTTTTTCTCGAAAAGAAGGAAAAACCAGTATCGTCTTTGACGAGGTGGATACAGGGGTCTCTGGGCGCGTGGCCCAAGCGATTGCAGCGAAAATTCATAAGATTGGTCAAAATGGCCAAGTGCTTGCCATTTCTCACCTGCCTCAAGTCATCGCTGCAGCAGATTATCAATTCTATATTGAGAAAATCAGTGATGAACACTCAACTGTCTCTACTGTGCGTTTGCTCAATAGAGAAGAACGAATCGAAGAAATTGCCAAGATGCTGGCAGGAGAGGATCTAACGGAAGCTGCCCGTCAACAAGCAGAGCAACTTCTCAAGCGTTAAGAGAAAGAAGGTTTGAAATAATGTCAAGATACTTTGTAGTCGGAGATATTCACGGAAAAGCACAAATGCTAGAAGAGCTCATGACAGAGTGGGATGGAAAAGCTCAATTGGTCTTTTTAGGGGATTTGATAGATCGAGGCGAAAACAGCAAACGATCAATTGAAATCGTAAAGGACTACGTAGACCATCACGGAGCGGTTTGCCTTTCCGGAAATCACGAGTACATGTTTTTAGCCTGGTTGGACAATCCAGAAGAGCGTTATGACCACTACCGAAGAAATGGTGGCGATACGACCATCAACTCTCTGTTAGGCCGGCCACTCGATGCTCCTGTAGATGGCATTGCGGATGCGCAAGCAGTAGAAAATGCCGTTCCTGACTTGGTGGCCTTCATCCGTAGTTTGCCTTTTGACTACGAGACAGAGACCTATTATTTTGTCCACGCTGGTGTGGATCTAACCCTTGAAAATTGGCGAGAAACCAGTGATTACCAAAAGGTCTGGATCCGAAAACCATTCCATGAAGCGGAGAATCATACAGACAAATGGATCGTCTTTGGCCATACACCAGTCTATGGACTGCTCAATGAGCCAGTCGGCACCGAAAATCTTTGGATTTCAGATCAGAAGATGGGTGTCGATGGGGGCGCTGTCTTTGGTGGAGTCCTCCATGGATTGCTCTTGGATGATCAAGGCATTGTCCATGACCATGTCCTTCATAATACAGGTTTTTCTGCCGCAGACGACTGAGGAAGCAGGAATGGATATCTTTCACTGCAAAACCCCGTGTTTTTTGATATAATGAAAGCAGAACATTCTTAGGAAGAGTATAGAAATATATGGCAAATATTAAAATAGTTACAGACTCATCTATTACAATTGAGCCTGAAGTGGTTGAAGAATATGGCATCACCATTGTGCCACTTTCTGTTATGGTGGATGGAGTCCTTTATTCCGACAGTGAGTTGGGCGAAGGGGACTTCTTGCGCTTAATGCAATCTAGCAAAAATCTTCCAAAGACCAGCCAACCACCCGTTGGAGTCTTTGCGGAGGTGTATGAAAAGTTAGCAGCAGACGGAGCTCATATCGTTTCGATTCATATGTCTCATGCCCTGTCAGGAACCGTAGAGGCGGCTCGTCAAGGGGCAACCTTGTCAGGGGCAGAAGTAACTGTGATTGATAGTGGCTTTACAGACCAAGCTATGAAGTTCCAAGTGGTTGAGGCAGCTAAGTTGGCTAAAGAAGGAGCAGATCTAGACACCGTTTTAGCTCGTATCGAAGAAGTCAAAGAAAAGACAGAGTTGTATATCGGCGTATCTACCTTGGAAAATCTAGTTAAAGGTGGTCGGATTGGCCGTGTTACCGGACTTTTGAGCTCGCTTCTTAACATCCGTGTGGTGATGCAAATGAAGGACCATCAGTTGGAACCAATCGTCAAGGGCCGTGGAAACAAGACCTTTAAGAAATGGTTGGATGAATTGGTAGAGAAACTTTCCCATAGTAAGGTGGCTGAGATCGGGATTTCTTACGCAGGGACACCAGAGTGGGCCAATGAAATGAAGGCTCAGTTGCAATCTCTCGTTGAAAAAGCAATCCCAGTTCTCGAAACTGGATCGATTATTCAAACCCATACAGGTGAGAATGCATTTGCAGTTTTGGTGCGCTACGAATAAGCTGAATAAATGTTTGAAAAAACAGGTTTAGTACTTGACCTAAAGGCTTTTTTTAGATATTATAGTACTGTTAAGGCGTAAAGCCTAAAAAAATTTGGAGGATTTGTTAAATGGCTAACAAACAAGATTTGATCGCAAAAGTGGCAGAAGCTACAGAATTGACTAAAAAAGATTCAGCAGCAGCTGTTGACGCTGTATTCGCAGCAGTTTCAGAATACCTTTCAAAAGGTGAAAAAGTTCAATTGATCGGTTTCGGTAACTTCGAAGTTCGTGAACGTGCAGCTCGTAAAGGTCGCAACCCACAAACTGGTAAAGAAATCAAAATCGCAGCTTCTAAAGTTCCAGCATTCAAAGCTGGTAAAGCTCTTAAAGAAGCAGTTAAATAATTGCATTTTGAAAAGCCATCCTAGATTTCTAGGATGGTTTTTTTGTTGGACAGCTCTATAGGATAAGGGTATAATAGGAAAAAAGAAAGAGAGAAAAGACCATGCGATTCATTTTAGGCCTCTTTGCCTTGTTGTTTATCCGACCTATTTTGTATCTACTGAAAGGGCTGTGGTTCGTACTGGAATTTTGCTTTATGATCCTCGTGGTCAAAATGATCCTAGGAACCGTGCGCTGGATGACCAGTTGGATTGGTTGAGAGTAGATGAATCTATTTCAGGCTCGTGAATCAATGTCCCCTGGACATAACCTCGCTTTTCGGTTTTTAGGCTCGTGAATCAATGTCCACTGGACAAAAACTCGCTTTTCCATTTTCAGGATCGTGAAAAAATGTCCCTCGGACAAAAACTCGCTTTTCTGTTTTCAGGCTCGTGAAAAAAATGTCCACTGGACATTTTTTTTAATTAAAAGCATTCTAAATAGTGATTTATTTTGAAACATGATATAATAAGGGTAACGAATCGATTAAATCATATTGGAAAGGGGGAATCATAGTGAACGCATTGCATCGTCATGAAGAAGAGCGCGTGGAAGAAGTCTTGCAAAATTTGCGTGCTAAGGGCATTCGGATTACCGATACCCGCAGAGCAGTTCTTTCCTATTTAGTGGCGAGTCATGAACATCCAAGCGCTGAGAAGATCTATCGCGATTTATTGCCTCAGTTTCCAAGCATGAGTCTAGCAACTGTCTACAACAATATCAAGGTTTTAATTGATGAGGGGGTTGTCTCTGAGATCAAGGTTCGCAATGATACCACGACCTATTTTGATTTCATGGGGCATGACCATTTGAATGTGGTATGTGAAAAATGTGGTCGTATCGCAGATGTGGACATTGAAGTCCCAGATCTTCGCGAAGAAGCAGCTAGTCAAAGTGGCTACCAGATCACCAAAACCCAGATGACCGTCTATGGCATTTGCCCCGACTGTCAGAAAAATTAATGTTAGAGAAACCAGAGCCGTCAGGCTCTTTTTTGTGAGAAATTGCACTTTTCTATGGTCGCCACTAGATTTTTTACTGAAAATCTAGTAGAATAAAATAGATAAACGGGGGAAACCTCGGAGAATAAAAAGGAGATCCATCTAATGGTAAAATTGGTTTTTGCTCGCCACGGTGAGTCTGAATGGAACAAAGCTAACCTTTTCACTGGTTGGGCTGATGTTGATTTGTCTGAAAAAGGTACACAACAAGCGATCGACGCTGGTAAATTGATCAAAGAAGCTGGTATCGAATTTGACCAAGCTTATACTTCAGTATTGAAACGTGCGATCAAAACTACTAACTTGGCTCTTGAAGCTTCTGACCAATTGTGGGTTCCAGTTGAAAAATCATGGCGCTTGAACGAACGTCACTACGGTGGTTTGACTGGTAAAAACAAAGCAGAAGCTGCTGAACAATTTGGTGATGAACAAGTTCACATCTGGCGTCGTTCTTACGATGTATTGCCTCCTGCAATGGACCGTGATGATGAACACTCAGCACATACTGACCGTCGTTACGCTTCGCTTGACGATTCAGTGATTCCAGATGCTGAAAACTTGAAAGTTACTTTGGAACGTGCCCTTCCATTCTGGGAAGATAAAATCGCTCCAGCTCTTAAAGACGGTAAAAACGTATTCGTAGGAGCACATGGTAACTCAATCCGTGCTCTTGTAAAACACATCAAACACTTGTCAGACGACGAAATCATGGATGTGGAAATCCCTAACTTCCCACCATTGGTATTCGAATTTGACGATAAATTGAAAGTTGTGAAAGAATACTATCTTGGAAAATAAAAATATCCAGTGGATATTTTTATCCCGAGCCTGAAAATGCCAAAGCGAGGCTTATCTAGTGGATATTTTTATCCCAAGCCTGAAAACGCCAAAGCGAGGCAATTCTATCGGGATTTGTTATCCATACAAAAAGCTGACTTCGGTCAGCTTTTTTGCTTGTCTTCCTTAGATCCTAGCTGGTTTTGGGTTTTCAGGGTCTCCTAAAAATGTTATAATAGAGTGTTACTAAATTGGGTTCCATTAGCCCTGAAAGGAAAAGAAAATGACAAAATCATTCTACATCACAACCCCTATCTATTACCCATCAGGTAAATTGCATATTGGTTCAGCTTATACAACGATCGCCTGTGACGTCTTGGCGCGTTACAAGCGCATGATGAACTACGATGTTTTCTACCTGACTGGTCTCGATGAGCATGGTCAAAAGATCCAGCAAAAAGCAGAAGAAGCTGGGATTACGCCGCAAGCTTATGTAGATGGGATGGCCGTTGGAGTGAAAGAACTCTGGCAATTACTCGATATCTCATACGATAAATTCATCCGTACGACAGACGATTACCATGAAAAAGTAGTAGCCCAAGTCTTTGAACGCTTGCTTGCGCAAGATGACATCTACCTGGGTGAATACTCTGGCTGGTACTCAGTCTCTGATGAAGAGTTCTTTACAGAAAGCCAATTGGCTGAGGTATTCCGTGATGAGAATGGCAAGGTCATCGGTGGGGTAGCCCCATCAGGCCACGAAGTAGAATGGGTCTCCGAAGAATCTTACTTCCTTCGCCTCAGCAAATACCAAGACCGCTTGGTTGAATTTTTTAAATCCCAACCAGATTTCATCACGCCAGATGGCCGTCTCAATGAAATGTTGAAAAACTTTATTGAGCCAGGTTTGGAAGACTTGGCAGTATCTCGGACCACCTTTACTTGGGGAGTTCCAGTTCCATCTAATCCAAAACACGTGGTCTATGTATGGATCGATGCCCTTCTTAACTATGTGACCGCTCTTGGTTACGGTCAAGAAGATCATGAAAACTTTGACAAATTCTGGAACGGAACCGTCTTCCACATGGTCGGGAAAGACATCCTTCGTTTCCACTCCATCTACTGGCCGATCCTTCTCATGATGTTGGATATCAAATTGCCAGAACGTTTGATTGCCCATGGTTGGTTTGTCATGAAAGACGGCAAGATGTCTAAGTCTAAAGGGAATGTCATCTACCCAGAAATGTTGGTGGAACGCTTCGGCTTGGATCCACTTCGTTACTACCTCATGCGCAGTTTGCCAGTTGGTTCAGATGGTACCTTCACGCCAGAAGACTACGTGGCTCGTATCAACTATGAATTAGCAAATGACCTTGGAAACCTCCTCAACCGGACGGTAGCCATGATCAATAAATACTTTGGTGGTCAAGTTCCGGCTTATGTCGAAAATGTCACATCATTTGATGCAGATTTGGCCAAGGTGGTTGAAGAAAACATCGCTGAATACCACAAGCAAATGAACGCGGTTGATTATCCACGCGCTTTAGAAGCCGTATGGAACATCATCTCTCGTACCAACAAGTACATCGATGAGACTGCTCCTTGGGTTCTCGCTAAAGAAGATGGTGACAAGGAACAATTGGCAGCGGTCATGGCTCACTTGGCAGCCAGCCTCCGTGTCGTGGCTCACTTGATCCAACCATTCATGATGAACACCTCAAATGCCATCATGGAACAACTAGGCTTGGGCTTGGACTTCGATCTTGAAAACTTGACCCTAGCTGGCTTCCCTGAAAATGTTACAGTGGTTACTAAAGGAACTCCAATCTTCCCACGTCTTGACATGGAAGAAGAAATTGCCTACATCCAATCTCAAATGACTGCTGGAAAACCACAAGAAAAAGAATGGATTCCAGAAGAAGTGGAACTCAAGTCTGAAAAAGACGAGATCAAGTTTGAAGACTTTGACAAGGTTGAAATCCGTGTAGCAGAAGTCAAAGAAGTGGAACGCGTTGAAGGATCAGACAAATTGCTTCGCTTCCGCCTAGATGCAGGAGATGGCGAAGACCGTCAAATCCTCTCTGGTATCGCGAAATTCTATCCAAATGAACAAGAATTGGTCGGCAAGAAACTCCAAATCGTGGCCAACCTTAAACCACGTAAGATGATGAAGAAATATGTCAGCCAAGGCATGATTCTTTCTGCAGAACACGGAGATCAATTAACAGTCTTAACAGTTGATCCATCTGTTCCAAATGGAAGCATTATTGGTTAAACATATATAAAAAAGCACTCCCGTGGGAGTGCTTTTGTTGTATTGATATAGTTCCCATCATTGAATTTTACAAGGATAGAGATGAGTCCTATTAGTAATGAATATTAATGGAGACTTCCGCAGTGAGAAAAGAGTCTGAAACATTTTCGTTTCAGACTCTCGGAAGATTTGAGACAGTGGGCTCAAATCTTAGGTATGGAATCCCAAAGGGATTCGCTACCGTCCGTCCTCACCTAAGGAAAGTCTCCGATTACAGTTTCTATTCATCTGGCCGGTATTCTAGGATATCTCCTGGCTGGCAGTCGAGTTCTTTGCAGATGGCTTCAAGGGTGGTAAAGCGGATGGCTTTGGCCTTGCCGGTTTTGAGGATGGAGAGGTTGGCTGTGGTGATGCCGATTTTGTCGGCTAGCTCGTTGGATTTCATCTTTCGCTTGGCTAGCATGACATCTAGATTGACGATAATCATGGCAACCTCCTTAAATGGTTAGCTCATTTTCTTCGGCAATCTCAATACCTCTCTCTAAAATCTTGCCAGAGACCCAGACGATTGGAACGGCAAGGAGAAGCCCTGTGTTAAAGGTAAATTGGAAAGTGAAGGGAAGGAGATAAGCATTTCCACTGGTTTCAAGTGTGCCAGACATAAAGGACAAGACCAAGAGAATCTTCCAAGCTCGGTTGCAAAGATCAATGTTGGAGTGAGAAAAGATCTTTTCTTGGTAGAGATTTTGGAGGAAGCTACGAATGGTGATGAGAAGGTAAATATAGATAGCGCTTGAGGCTAGTGGAAAGAGCAACTGCCAGAGAGGTTGCGGATGTTTGGGGAAGAGCTGGATGCCATTCACATCAAAGGACAAGCGTCCAGTTTGAATGAGATCTTTAAACACTCCCATCCGTGAAAGCAGGTGGACGACCAGTGCAGCCACAGTCATAAAGCCACAGAAGTAAATGAAAGCCGTCAAGACTTCAATGACATTTTTTAAGGTTTTTGAGTTTTTCATCGCAAGCCTCCTTTAAGTTTATTTATTTTTCACTTATAGTATACTCCTTATAAAAAATTAGTCAATAAAAAGTATCGAAAAACGATAAAAAAATAACGATAAACAAAATATTAATTTTGAAAAACAGGTATTCTCTGCTCAAGCTAGTCGGTTTAAGCCGGGGAAACCACTACATAGAGGGGAATTTTACTATACTTTCGATTTAGGGTATACTAGTGTAAAGATCTTATTCCATGGAGGTAGTAAAATGAATCTTAAGTGGAAGAAAAAATACCTGGGGCCGATTCTGGGGCTGGTTGGAGCAGTTGTTCTGATCGGTGGAGTCTATCTCTACTCTAGCTCCAACATCCAACCAGACCATCAAAAGGAATTTAACCAGACTAGCAAGAAGGTCACTAAGCCAAAGGAAAAAGCCATTGACTTGAGTGGTGACTATGTCTCTAATGAACGGGATGAAGCCAAAATCGAGAAAAAGGGCAAGGCCTGGAAGATCGATTACCAAACGGCTGACGGCAAGGTATCCGCTGAATTTAGTACGGATTGGAAGGTCGAAGGGTCTAATAAAGTTTCGACAGGCAAGATGAAAAAGTCCGATGGTAATACAGACTTTACAGTCACTGTTCGTGTCTTTAAATACAAGACAGATAAGAAGCCTTTGATCACGGTCACCATGACTGACAAAAATCCCGACCACGAGATGGTCTTTGCCAATCGGGAGGATTTTTTCAAATCGACAGATCCAAATGATGTCGTCCTTGATGGCAATCTCTCACCGTTTGAAGGTGCTTATTCCAATGATACCTATGAAAAGGAAATCGCAGATTCCGGTTTTAAACTTTATGGCTATACTCCAGAAGAATATTACCAAAACAAGACCAGCGCCTTTCCAAGCATTGTAAATGGTGAGGCTGGCTGGACTTTCTGGAGCGGAGGCACTCGGGCAAGTTACCTGCTCAATAAAGAAAAAGAGCCCAAGAAGCGAAAAGGCTATTATGAAGTTTATTTCACAGGGGCCAATGCGACTGCGATCCAAGGGCAAGAGCAAACCTTGTACTTGATCCCAGCGGGTGTGACAGGTCCTGATGGAGTAGCTTCCCAAGAACGTCGGATTCTCTTTGGTGACGTGGCCTACCGTGATTACCATCTAGAGTGGTGGAAAGCTTACCCGCAACCGAAAAAAGAGAAAGACTTGGATATTGCGGCCATTAACGGAGGCGACTTCTCAAGCTTAGCTGGAACCTGGCGCAATGGCAAGGGAGCTGAAATCGTCATCCAAGCAGACGGAAAAGTCAAGGGCCAAGGCAGCCTCAAGGCTGTTGCGGACTCGGATAAGAAGAGCAAGATCCCTTATGTTGAAATGAAGATGGGTGAGACCGGTGCTGCGATTGGACTTCTGAAAATCGGCTTCCAAAATCCGGATGGAGATCAGTCTGATACCAGCAAGCCACGTCTAGTGGTCACTCAATCTGCAGGCAACTACCCGGCTGATCAATATTTCTACCGTCAATAAAAGAGAGGGGGACAGAAATCGGTAATTCGTTAGAATTCGATTTCTTTGTCCCGCCTCCGCACAGTTGAGTAGGGCTGTAAAAGCTGATGAAATCAGCGTAGTAGAGCCCACTCAAGCACTGCGTCTTGCTCGATAATCCAAGACAATTGAGAGGCTAGGACTTTTGTCCCAGCCTCTTTTTTTACTGCAAGAAAGGCTCGTGGGGTCTAGGAAATTGCTAGTCTCTAACATTAAAAGGAAAAAAATGTAAAAAAAGCTTGACAAAGCAAATGATTCGCAGTATGATTAACTAGTTAATTAACTGATTAATAAACTAGTTAACGAAAATGAAAAAGAGGTGAAGGATGAATAGGAGAAGAATGAAGGTTCTGGGACTCTTGTTTCTCGGTTTCTTTCTGCTTGCAGCTTGTGGAAGTCAAGGAAATGCGGGCAAGCCCCCTTCTAAAAAAGGTCTTAAAATTGTCACGAGTTTTTATCCTATCTATGCCCTGGTCAAGGAAATCTCTGGCGATCAAAATGACATCTGGATGGTTCAGTCAGGTGCAGGGATCCATGATTATGAACCCTCAACCAAGGAAGTGGCCCAGATTTATGATGCGGATGTATTTGTCTATCATTCTCAGACCCTGGAATCTTGGGCCGGTCGCTTAGATCCCAATCTTCAAGGTTCCAAGTTGCGAGTGATCGAAGGCAGCCAAGGAATGACCCTTGATAAGGTGGCTGGATTAGAGGATGTCGAAGCTGGTCAGGGAAAAGAAGCCAAGCATTTATATGATCCGCATACTTGGTTGGATCCTGTAAAAATCGCAGAGGAAGGAAAGATTATCGCCCAGCGCTTGGGAGAGATCGATCCAAAGAACAAGGAGCGCTATCAGGCCAATGCTCAAAAGCTTGAAAAGCACTGTGAGGACCTGGTAGCCCACTACCAGCCTCTCTTTGACAAGGCCAAGCAAAAGACCTTTGTGACCCAGCATACGGCCTTTTCTTATCTGGCCAAACGCTTTGGTCTCAAGCAGTTAGGGATTGCAGGGATTTCCCCAGAGCAAGAACCGACCGCTCGGCAATTGGCCGAGATCCAGCAGTTTGTCAAAGACTACAAGGTAAAAACGATCTTTGTGGAAAAGCACACGTCGTCAAAGGTGGCAGATAGTATCGCCAAGGCAACAGGGGCGCGTGTCAAGGTCTTGGATCCACTGGAAGCTGATCCGAAAAATGATAAGGATCTATTAGAAAATTTAGAAGAAAATATGGCGACTTTAGCCAAGGAATTAGAGGAGTAAATAAAGAATGAAGAAAAAGGGAACGATTGGATTGGTAGCGACCTTGGGGCTAGGACTCTGTGCCTATGCGCTCAGTCAGCAACCACAAGTCAAGGAAGAGAAAAAGAATCAGATTCAGTATTTGCAAGCGGACAAGAAATCGTCATCGTCTGCCACCAGCAAAAAGGAAGACAGCATCGAAGCGGTCAATGCCAAGGAAAAGACCCAGGCAGAGCAGATTGTCATCAAGATTACAGATGAAGGCTTTGTCACTTCTCATGGGGATCATTTTCATTACTACAGCGGCAAGGTTCCATTTGATGCCATCTTTAGTGAAGAGTTGATTTTGCGGGATCCAACTTACCAGCTGCAAGAAGCGGATATCGTGAGCAAGGTCAAGGATGGCTATATTATCAAACGCGCTGGGAAATACTATCTCTACTTAAAGGATGCCCAACATACAGTCAATGTGCGCTCGATCGAAGAGATCGCCCAACAGCAAAAGGGAGGCACCAAAGAAGAAGGAGAGACAGGATCGGTGCAAGCGAGCTCCTCGCACAAGGCAGGCAAGACCCGTGACTTCCGTCAACCGAGTCAAGCGCTGAAAGAAGGAAAGACTCTAGAGATACTGACGGCTAAGAACCATACAGCTGGTGGTTATCGTACGGACGATGGTTATGTCTTTAGCCCTGGAGATGTCATTTCAGATACAGGGGACGGCTTTATTGTGCCCCATGGCGGCCATTTCCATTATATTCCAAAGAGTGCCTTATCTGCTGGCGAGTTAGCAGCAGCCCTCTCTGTCTTAGGTGGTCAAGCCGGCCATCAGCCAGGAAGCTCACACCTAGCTGGAGCAAGCACAGAAGCAGGGCAAGGAACTCCGGATCAAGCTTCTCCAAGCCTTGGGAAGCCAGCGAGCAACCAGCCATCAGCCAGTCCAACTAATACACAGACAACCCCAACGACGTCTAAACCGGCTACTTCCAAATCGAGTCCAACCCTGACCAACTTGATCGAAGAATTGCAGAAAACACCTCTGACTTCTCGTCATGTGGAGTCTGATGGTTCTGTCTTTGATCCAAGTAAGATTACCAAGTGGACCGATCAAGGGATTGTCTACCCTCATGGGGATCATTTCCACTTTATCCCTTACAGCTCCCTATCGCCTTTAGAGCGTGAGTTGGCACGGCAATTCCAATTGCTTCGTGCTCAAGGATCTAGTAGTCCAACAGAAGTAAATCCAAGCTTGCCTTCAAATCCAAGCACAAAACCAATTGACCATGAGCATGATCATGAGCATGGCGACAGTCACGATCACAAAGAGGAGCACGATCATGGCTTCCACGCTGACAAGGTCATCAGCAAGGACGAGGAAGGCTATATGGTCGCTCATGGCAACCATGCCCATTATTTCTATAAAAAGGACCTCTCTCCTCAAGAGATTGCAGCAGCAGAGGCAACTCTAGCTGGTAAGAAAGAAGAGGACAAGGGTCAGCCCCTGACAGATGACGTTGCGACCTATTCTCGTGATGCCTCAGATGAGGAAAAGATCCAGTACATCAGCAAGACCTACGGTGTCCCTCGCGAGGCCATAAAGATTTCCAAGGGTTTCTTTGTCTTTAACAATCCAGACCAAGAATACGATCCGACCCACATCCATCCTTATGCTGTTCGTAAGGAACATGTCCGGATCCCACTCGAAACTGGCAATCCTGAACTAGACTTTATCAATGAACTCTATGCAACAGCGCTTCGTTCGGGGATTTCTCCTTATAGCCTCCAGATTGAAAATGGCCAGTTTGTCATCCCGCATGGCGATCATAACCACTACATCAAGGTGCGCTCAGCAGGTCTAGCAGACTACTTAGCCCATCGCCTTCCTACCATCCAATCGCCTTATAAAAAAGGAGACTTGGACAAAAAAGCAGTAGAAGAAAAGGTCAACCAACTCTTAGTAGAAAGCCGTAGCCTCTATGCTTCTGATCCATTGCAACAAAGACGGATTGAGCTCATCTTGGGTCACTTCTTGGAAAATGTCAAGAGTTTCCCAAGTAACTCAACAGAGGGCTATCTTGCAAGTCTCAAACAGGTTGATGCGCAGTACATTCATGCGACTCAAGCGGTCAAGCCAAAAGAAGAGACAGCCTTGGACCGTCGTTACCAAGAATTGCTGGAACAAGTGCGCTTGCTAGACACAGAAGCCTTCCAATTGAAGAAGGAAGAGTTGGTCTCTCAACTGCAGGAAGCCTATGCTGCCAAGGACAGTAAGCGTCTAGAGCAGGAAGGGAAGCTATTAGAAGCTGTTCAGGAGATGCAAGATCGGACGGGTGTGACATCGGTCGATTACCTCAAGTATTTCTACCAAAGCTTGAGCGATGCGCGCTTGACACCAGAACTCCGCACTAAGGCCGCAGATCTAGCCTTGAAGCTCTACCGAGCTCAAGCCTTTGAAGAAGCTTGGGATTCCAAGTCTCACTTTATGGAACTCTACCAAACCAAGCAAGCTATTGACCAGCTCTTCTCCCAAGAAAAAGGCCAAACCTATCCTATTGAAAAAACAGTTTTGGATCAAAAAGGAAGTCAAACCCCATCCTACAACGTAGCGGTTTATGATTTCCTCAAAGGCTTGTATGGAGAGTTGGATAAGGCAACAGAAGCCCGTCAACAGAACAAGATTTTGACAGCTCTCTTAGAGCAAATCCAGTCGCTCTTGCCACAGGTCGAAAACCAAGACAAACGAACGGCTTTTGAAGCAGGCTTGACTCAACTTGGAAAAGAATCTGATCCAAACAAGGCTATTACAAGTGGGGAAGCACTTCTACGCGAAATCAGCGATACTATTGAAAAGCAAAAACAAAAGCAAACCGAAGAGCCTCAGATTGGGGATGTCGCACTTTATCAACAGCTCTATAATCAATTGATGGCTCTTCACCAACAATTGCAGGACAAGGGAGCTAGTGATGCTGTGTTTGATCGCTTAGAAGCTCTCTTTGACCAATTGGCTAATCCAAAGAGTGATAAAGCAGCCTTACTGCAGGCCATCCAAGCCTTTCAGGCAGAGTTGGCAGCAACGCCATCTGCAAGCGAAGTGACCAAACCAGCTACCACGGTTGAAACGCCTGTCGCTACAGAAACTCCGGTGGAAAAAGAAGCAGCAGCTTCAGAAGGAAGCAAGCCTGCCACAACTGAGACAGAAACCGAGCCTGCAAGCTCAGCTGTAACAGAAGCAAGCACGCCAGATGCTCCATCTCCTCAGAACCAATAGAAAATAGAGAAGAGGCTGGGACAAAAGTCCTAGCCTCTCGATTGTTTTTGGACTGTCGAGCAAGACGCAGTGGTTGAGTGGGATATACTACGCTGATTTCATCAGCTTTTACAGCCTTACTCAACTGTGCGGAGGTGGGACAACGAAATCGAATACTAACGAATTACCGATTTCTGTCCCACTCTCTTTTTGCGTTTTAGTGAATAGAAGAGGTGGCCTCTTTTTTCAGTTGTTGAGCCTCACTCCTTGTGCTCTAGGAGCAGTGGGGAGGAAAGCCCGACTGCTTTTTTTCGCTTGAAAAATGCGGCCATTTGAACCAGGATGCGGGGGACCGTTTGCCATTTTTTCCAAGCTTGAAAGCGGGTGTCGATGAGCTGCTTGGCTAAGCGTTCTAGCATTTCCTGCTCGGTTGGATCCAAATCTTGGGCATTTTGGAGGATTTCCTTGGCCTTAGCTAGCTGTTTGAGATCGGTAAGGTCATTGATGGAAGTGATACCGGCATCGAGAAAAATGCCAAAAAAGGTGTCAAAAAACTTCTTGCGCTCCTCTGCCGATGTTTCGCGAACCCATTGCTTCAAGGTCAGGTCGGTCTGCTGGCTATCTGGACTGGTTTCAGAAACAGTCACAAAGCTGTAGTCCTTGATTTCCCAAGTAAAGGCATCGTGCTGGGCAAAGCCGCCAAAGGCGTGACTTTTGACAATGGTCGTCGGTTCTGGCACTTCCAACATCATGCCAACGATAGATCCCTGAGGGACAAAGCGACGAATGTTTGGGGACGTCCGCTGGTAACCTTCGGTTTCGATAATGGCCTTGTTGAGGCCAGGAGCATCGTAGCTGTAGATGGTGTCGACTCGTTCAAATAAGGAATCAGGTAGATACGAGCAGGCATAGGTCGCAAGGTTGCCCCCTTTGGAGTGACCGGCTACTAAGAAACGTCCTTTCGGAAATTCCTTCATGACATGTTGCAGGTAGCTGGCTGCGCGCTTCTGAGCTGGAACATGGTCCATATAGGTCATGTGGAAGTCTTCCTTCCAGCCGATCAAGGTGTCATCTGTCCCTCTGAAAACGACTAAATACGTATCCAGACTAAGCCGATAGGTCATGGCCGCAAACTGTTTTTGCACATCGGGATCGTATTCATCGACATAGTTGAGGAGTTTGATGTTCTTAAAGCGCTTTGAAGTAGCTAACTCATCAACTAATTGCAGGTGCTGGTTACTCACGATAAAATCGGTAGTCCGGTCGATCAGTTCCATCGCATCAGACAGGCGCACTGGGATTCCTGTTGTATCTCCTTGAGGCACAATGTGTCCAAAGGGCAGATAGGTCAGCTCTGTCAATGCGAGAACATCCAGTTCTTTGAAGGGGCGGTCATATATGGAATCATAAGTCACTTCTTTTAGGTAATCAAAAATAGTCGACATCTGTGCCTCCCGTGTCTTATTTCTTTCAGTATAGCACAAAAATGGGAGTAGAAAAAGCTCTTACTGTTAAGAAGGCTACGCTCGATCTTTTTCTCTGCTTCTTAATCTGTTATAATAGGAAGAAGAAAAAAGAAGGAAAGACAGCCATGCATAAAATTCTCTTAGTGGAAGACGATGAAATTATCCGCCAACAGGTCAAACAATTATTGGAACAATGGGGCTATGAAGTGGTCGCAGTAGAGGATTTTATGGATGTCCTCGGGATCTTTGTCGAAAGCGACCCTCATTTGATTCTCATGGATATTGGCCTGCCTCTCTACAATGGTTACCACTGGTGCCAAGAGATTCGCAAGGTTTCAAAGGTTCCGATCATGTTTCTTTCTTCACGGGATCAAGCCATGGATATTGTCATGGCCATCAATATGGGTGGAGACGACTTTGTCACCAAGCCCTTTGACCAAAATGTCCTCCTTGCCAAGGTCCAAGGGCTCTTGCGCCGCTCCTACGAATTTGGGACAGATCAAAATCTGCTGGAGCACCGGGGAGCCATCCTCAATCTCAAGTCTACGGACTTGGTGTATGAAGGGGAAGTCATCAAGTTGACCAAGAATGAATTTCAGATCCTTCGCGTCCTGTTTGAGCATGCGGGCAGTATCGTGGCACGCGATGACATGATGAAGGAGCTCTGGAATAGCGACTTCTTTATTGATGACAATACCTTGTCTGTCAATGTGGCCCGCCTTCGCAAGAAACTAGAGGAGGCTGGCTTGTCAAACTTCATCGAAACCAAGAAAGGCATCGGTTACGGGTTGACCCATGAATAAATTTGGAACGATCTTCTGGCAGTATGTGGTATCCCGCAGGCGCCTACTCTATCTATTGGTCATCTTTTTGATCGTCGATCTGGTCTTTGCCTATCTCTTTCCAGAGACGGGGAAGGTTTTTCTCTATGCGACCCTGGTGCTAGGCTTTTTTACTCTTTGTATCCTGATCTGGGATTTCGCCATGACCTTTCGGGACTACTGCAAAGCCGCACTTTATGAGGAAATAGAGGTTGCCTCACCACTGGAACATCTCCTTTATGAAAAATACACGGAAGAACAGCAGGCGCGCTTGGAGGAAGGGAAGACAGCCCAGGCCAAGTTCAATGACCTGATGGATTACTATACCCTCTGGGTTCACCAGATTAAGACGCCCATTGCGGCCAGCCAGCTCCTGGTGCAAGATGTCGAGACGCCTATTGTTAAGCAGCAGATGGAGCAGGAGCTCTTTAAGATTGACTCCTATGCCAATCTGGTATTGCAGTACCTGCGACTGGAGAGTTTTCATGATGATCTAGTCTTAAAGCGCGTGTCGGTAGAAGACTTGGTCAAAGAAGTAGTCCGCAAGTATGCCCTCTTTTTTATCCAAAAGAACTTGACCGTGGATCTGCATGATTTGGAGCAGGAGGTCATCACCGATCGTAAGTGGCTCCTGGTCATCATCGAGCAGCTCTTGTCCAATAGCCTCAAGTACACCAGCACCGGTGGAATTGAAATCTATTTTAAAGACCAGACTCTCTATATAAAAGATAGCGGGATTGGGATCAAAAATAGCGATGTCCTCCGCGTCTTTGAGCGGGGCTTCTCCGGCTACAATGGCCACCTGACCCAGCAATCTTCAGGGCTGGGGCTCTATCTATCTAAGAAAATCGCAGAGCAATTGGGCCACAGGATCACCCTCCATTCAGAGGTCGGACAAGGCACGACCGTTGCCATTCGCTTTGAAGAAAAGAAGTTGGTCATGGATTAAGAAAAAGGGATTATTATGGAAAATAAAAATGAAACATTAGAGATTACTAATAATGAATTAGAATATGACAATTTGATAGATCTAAAAAGTACTCTTCAAGTTGAGTTAAATGATATTTTAGATGAACTTTCTTCAATTGAGGAGGATAGAGAAAAACTACAAAATAACCAGTATCTTGAAGAAGCCATTCAAGACATCATTTGGGACCAAGTTCAAAATCAATTAGCAGTCCAAATTGGTGAAGAGTTTATTAAAGATAACAACGGACAAAAACTAGATTTACGAAAAGACGCACATATACAAACTACTGAAAATTTTGAAAAAGGGAAATTTGCATCACACAATAGAGAGTTTAATTATCAAGAAAGATATGACAAATGGCAAGATAATTTTACCACTAATAAAAAAGGTGAAAGAGTTTTAAAAAAAGAAGCCCGTCAATTTTTTGATAAGGGAAGAGATATGGGGTCTGCAGCTGTTCATAAAGATCATACGGTTTCCATTAAAGAACAATTAAATGATATCGAAATGGCTGCATTTTTTTCTAAAGAGCAAGTTAAAGAGTTTGCCAATAGCTCTAAAAATTTACATGATTTAGATGCCTCTGCAAATAAATCTAAGAATGATAAAACTATGACTGAGTTTTTAAACTCTGAAAGAAACGGGTTGAAGCCTGAAGAGCGTTTTAATATTGATAGAAAACAATTAGAAAAAGATGATAAAGAAGCTAGAGAAGAGCTAAAAAATAGAAAAGATGAGAATAAAAATATTGCCATACAGTCTGGCAAAAAATCACGACGTAAAGAGGCTTTGAAAGTGACAGGGAAAGCTTTAAAAGCTGCTGTTCTTCAATTGTTGACAGAATTTTTGAGAGAGATTGTTAAGAAGTTTATTTCTTGGTTGGGTGAAAGAGAGAAGAATTTCGGGAACTTCATTGCAAAAGTAAAGGAAGCAATTACAAACTTTATCTCCAATCTTTCTCATCATGTCCTTGGTGTAGGGCAATCGATGGTTACGATGTTAGCTACCTCTATAATTGGTCCTGTAGTTGGAACATTTATGCAGGTCTGGACTTTTATTCAGCAAGGTTGGAGATCTCTTACCGATGCGATTGACTATTTAAAAAATCCAGAAAATAAAAATAAAAGTACAAGTGTAAAAATGCTTGAGATAGGAAAAATTATTGTTGCAGGAGTAACAGCTGCTGGAGCGATCGTTTTAAGTAGTGCGATTGGAGCAACTTTGTTATCTATTTTTCCTCCACTTGGTGTAGAAATCCCATTGCTAGGAAGTTTGTCTGGTCTGATCGGTACATTTATGGGGGCAACAGTAGCTGGTATAGCCGGTGCATTTGTCTTGAAATTAATTGATCAAATGATTGTCGACAAACAGATTGACGAATTAACAAATAAAAAAATCGATAAATATAATGATAAACTAATTGTACAAGACCAAATGAATGCGGTTGGAATGGCGCTTGTTCGAGTGGATAAAATGGAGTCTTTGAGCCAAATGGAAGATCGACATCACCAAGCAGCAGAAATAATGCGGGATGAGCTTTCTTTTTTACTTGAAGAAAAAGAAAAAAATGACAATGAATTTACAGAAATCGACGCCTTGTTGGCAGAGTTAACAGATTAGGAGTTATTATGGAAAATGAATTTGACTTACAAGTCAGTAATCATGATTTTAATGCAGCAAAAGAACAATTGAAAAAATTTGCTGAACAGGATGTAGAAGAGTTGAAGTTTGATAAAGTTCGTACACATGAAGACATCTTTGGATTAGAGTGGGCTGAACACGGAGTGACTGGGAAAGAACTTAATTCATTGATTGAAAAACTTCAGAAATATTTTTCAAAGGTTTATGATCGTGATCAAAACTTAATTGAAGAATTTGGTGAAGTTTATAAAGCCTTAGAAGCATTGGATAAGGATTACATTCAGGCTATACTAACTTCTGTTTCTGCGATCAAAAAAACAAATGAAAAGATTTTAATAGAGCAAGAGCGAATTGATCAGACGATTGAGAAACAAAAAGCTACCTTAATCGCCTTAAAACAGTTTAAAGAAAGTGTGTCAAATCAATTATCTGAAATTGATTCTAGTCAACTTATCAGTCTTATTGAACAACTTGAGAGTAGGGTTGAGACATTGGAAAAACCTTCTAGTGATTTGAAGGATGAAAGCACAGAAATTAATCGGTTAAAGAATGAATTGGATGCTGTAAAAGGCCAAGTGAATATCCTATCGAATAAGCTAACAACTTCTTTCGCTTTGATAGGCATAGCTACCGGAGTTGCTGTTGTGACTTTGATCATTTTATTGATGAGGTAAGCAAATGAGCCGTTATCAGGATGAATTAATTGAACTAGCAAAAAAATTTGATATCCAAACAGATTCAAAAGGAAAATTTCATGAACGAGTAATTATTTTGCTCAATGATTACTCTGAAAAATTAGTCATTGATATTTTGCAATACTTAGTTATTGAAAAACAAGAGGGTTCTCAAAAGATCGCCACTCTAGCAAATCAATTGTCAGAAGCGCTTCTGAAATATGCAGGCTATGTAAGTCTAAAAGGTTATAAACAAAATAAAAATGAGCAAGTGACGGAAGAATGCTCTCTTGATGATTTAAAAAAAGAACTTGACCGATTAGTTGGTTTACAAAATGTCAAAGAAGAAGTTAATCATCTGATTTCCTATCAAAGAATACAAAAGATAAGGAAAGAAAAAGGACTGAAAATTCCGAATAGAACTTTGCATATGGCATTTACAGGTAACCCAGGAACAGGAAAAACAACAGTAGCTCGTATTGTTGGAAAAATGTATAAACAACTCGGTTTGTTATCTAAAGGTCACTTTATTGAAGTTTCACGAACAGATTTAATTGCAGGATATCAAGGTCAGACTGCTTTGAAAGTTAAAAATGTGATTGAGAAAGCTAAGGGAGGAGTTCTTTTTATCGATGAGGCATATAGTATTACCGAAAATGAAAATTCAGATTCTTATGGTAGAGAATGCTTAACAGAATTAACGAAGGCCTTAGAAGATTATCGAGATGATTTAGTTGTGATTGTTGCGGGTTATACAAAGCTAATGGAACAGTTCTTTTCTTCAAATCCAGGGTTAAAATCTAGATTTAATTACTTTATTGAATTTGGAAATTATATACCAGATGAATTATTGAAAATATTAGAATTTCTGTGTCAAAAAGATGACTATAGACTAAGTGACAATCTGAAATTGAAATTGATCAATTATTTCGAAACAAGTATACAAAATGATGAGAAAAACTTTTCGAATGGAAGATTTGTTCGAAATATATATGAAAATCTCGTAATGAATCAATCTGTTAGATTAGATCAAGCGAAGATAAATGATGTAGAAGATTTGTCATTGCTTAGATCATGTGATTTTGAGAAATAAAATCCCCATCTTACAAAAATGTAAGAAATAAACGGTAAAATGAAAGGTTAGGTTATGGTAGCCGCCTTTTATTTTTTATACAATAGTTTCATCAAATGAAGGAGGTCAAGAAAATGAAACTCTTGAAATGGATGAAACAACTCAAAAAGACTGAGAAACACTGTAACCAACCCGATCTGGAAAAGACGGAATTTGGTCTCCAAGTCCTGCAACAAACCCAAGAATTTTTCTTGATCTACTAGTAAAAGGAGAAAAGCATGTCATTACTAGATGTTCAACATATCAAAAAGATCTACAAAACCCGCTTTCAAGGAACGCAGGTTGAAGCCTTAAAGGATATCCATTTTACCGTTGAGAAGGGCGAATACGTCGCTATCATGGGGGAATCAGGATCCGGGAAATCGACCCTCCTCAATATCCTAGCCATGCTGGACCAGCCGACCGAAGGACGAGTTTACCTCAATGGCACGGACACCTCGACCATCAAGAACAAGGATGCGTCCAGCTTCCGCCGGGAAAAACTTGGCTTCGTCTTTCAAGACTTCAACCTACTTGATACCTTGTCTGTCAAGGACAATATCCTTCTCCCTC
>NZ_KV807489.1:438703-442155 GCF_001812015.1 Streptococcus sp. HMSC073D05 | reverse complement strand
CCTTGTCTGTCAAGGACAATATCCTTCTCCCTCTAGTCCTTTCTCGCAGACCGGTCAAGGAAATGATGAGCAAGGTGGATAGCGTCAGTCGAGAGTTGGGCATTCACCAACTGCTTGAAAAGTACCCTTACGAAATCTCTGGTGGACAAAAGCAACGGGTAGCCGTAGCGCGGGCCATCATTACCTCGCCAGAAATCCTCCTGGCCGATGAGCCAACAGGGGCGCTGGATTCCAAGTCTTCAGCTGCGTTACTAGATGTCTTTGAGGATATCAATACCATGGGTCAAACCATTCTCATGGTGACCCACTCGACCGCAGCCGCAGCGCGTGCCAAGCGCGTGCTCTTTATCAAGGACGGGATTCTTTACAACCAGATCTTCCGTGGAGAAAAAACGGAGCGTCAGATGTTCCAAGAAATCTCGGATACCCTGACGGTCATGGCAAGTGAGGTGGAGTAGATGTTTCGATTAACCACTAAACTAGCTTGCTCCAATCTGATCAAGAACCGCAAGCTCTATTATCCCTTTGCGATTGCGGTCATTCTCGCAGTGACCATCGCCTACCTCTTTGACTCCCTGACCTTTAATCCTCACATTCATGAGCTTCGAGGGGGAGATCCCATGATATTTACCCTGGTCTTGGGACTGTTCGTGGTCAATGCTGCGGGAGCTATCATCGTGCTCTATGCCAATAGCTTCGTCATGAAAAACCGCTCCAAGGAACTGGGCATCTACAGCATGCTCGGCCTTGAGAAACGCCATCTCATCAGCATGATCTTCAAGGAACTCTTGCTTTTTGGCTTTCTAACCATCTCAGCCGGTGTCTTGATCGGAGCCCTCTTTGACAAGCTGATCTTCGCCTTTCTCTTGAAACTCATGAAGATGAAGGTCCAGCTGGTATCCACCTTCCAACCTGGGATTGTGGTTTTGGTCTTTGTCACCTTTGGTCTCATCTTTGCCCTTTTGGTCTTTCTCAACGCTTGGCGGATTCTTCGTTTGAATGCTCTGCAACTGACACGTGAGAAAGCGAGTGGTGAAAAGAAAGCTCGCTTCTTGTGGCCCCAAACCATCCTGGGCTTAGCCTCTCTCGGTTTTGGCTACTACCTGGCTTTGTCTGTCAAAGACCCCATGTCTGCGATTTTGATCTTCTTTCTAGCCGTTATCCTGGTCATGATCGGGACCTACCTGCTCTTTAATGCTGGGATCACCGTCTTCTTGCACCTGCTTAAGAAAAAGAAGGGGTATTATTACCAACCTAACAACATGATCTCGGTCTCTAACCTCATCTATCGTATGAAGAAAAATGCAGTGGGGCTTGCGACCATTGCCATCCTCTCGACCATGGTGCTAGTAACCATCTCTGCAGCAACCAACATCTATGTCGGTAGCGAAATGGTCAAGAAAATCATGGCTCCTCATGATTTCTCTGTCCAAGGAAAAGGGGTAGACCTGGAGCTAATCAATCAGAAATTTGATGAATTTGCCTCTGAACATCATCTTGAGATCAAAAATCGTGACCTGATGACCTATGCCAACTTTGGGGTCAAATCACAAAAGGGCACGGATTTCACCGTCTATCAAGCTGATGAACGCAAGGTCATTCCTAAAACCGTCTTTCTGGTCTTTGATACAGCTAGCTATGAGCAAATGACCGGAGAGAAGGCCGATCTGACCGGCAACCAAGTTGTTCTCTTTGCCCATAACGAGGCTCTTAAGGGGCAAAAGCAGTTCACTATCAATGGCCAAGACTTCCAAGTCAAGGAAGAAGTGACCAAGGATTTTATCACCGATCACGTGCCCAACATGTATAACATGATAACGGAGGATTTCAATTACCTAATCGTACCTGACCTCTCAGCCTTTATCGCCCAGTTTCCAAATCTTGCCATCTATACCAATATCTATGGTGGTTTCAATGTCAATGTCAGTGAAGACCAGCAACTCAAGCTGGCAGCTAGCTATGATAAGATGATCGATGAATTGAGTAGCCAACAGGCCCAAGGAACATTTGTCTATGGAGGTAACCGAGCCAATGATGTGGCAGAGTTGAATAGCCTCTTTGGTGGCATCTTCTTTATCGGTATTTTCTTATCATTGATCTTCATGGTCGGAACGGTCATCGTCATCTACTACAAGCAAATCTCAGAAGGGTATGAAGACCGTGATCGCTTCGTCATCCTCCAACAGGTGGGGCTCGATGAACACGAGGTCAAACGGACCATCAACCGTCAAGTGCGGACCGTCTTCTTCCTCCCACTTATCTTTGCCTTTATCCACCTGGCCTTTGCCTACCATATGATCCGCCTCATTCTTAAAGTGCTCGGTGTCATCAATAGTGGTCAAGTCCTCGTCGTGACCCTCAGCGTCTGCGCTGTCTTTCTTATCACCTACCTGATCGTCTTTTGGATCACCTCTCGGAGCTATCGTAAGATTGTGCAGATTTAGGAAAAGAGAAGCTCGCTTATAGCGGGCTTTTTCTTGTAAAGTCCGATCGCTATTGTCAATTGGTGTTCAAAGGGATACACAAAAAAGACTGAACCACTAGAGTTCAGTCTTTGTTCGCTTTCGATTAAAGTGATGTTAGGAAAGTCAATCCACCTAGGATGACACCTGCTGAATTTGGAATGATCAAAATCCAGTCTTTTTTAGGTTCCTTTGTCCAACCATAAATGACCCAGATCAAGCAAGAAATAGCAGCTGACAAGGGTTGGAAAGGTTGGGCCTTATTTCCCTGTAAATTAGCAATAATTTGTGGGATGTAGGCAATGAAAACGATAATCCCAATAAAGGCACCGATCGAGCCAACGATTTGGTTGATTTTTTGTTTATTCATAAAATTTTACCTCTGTGTATCAAAATATCATAAGTAGGAAGAAAATGCAATTAATTTGCATGATATGCAAGATGAAAATGATTACATTCGCACAAAATTAGACAATGTGTCAAAAAATGGCAACTAGAGAGAAGATCCCCTTGAGAAGAAATCCATCTTCCTGCAAAATCACAAGATTGTGACACTTTACAGTTCGGTAACATTTGAAAAAAAGACTTGAATTTGTAAAGGACAAAAGGTAGAATAGTGCATACTTAAAAAAGAAAAGGAAATGGTAGTTTCAAAATGAATGAAAAACAAATGAAAATTCTTGGTTGGGTTGCGACTTTTATGTCTGTGATGATGTATGTGTCTTACTTCCCACAAATCATGGATAACCTCGCTGGTCACAAAGGGAACTTTATTCAACCCCTTGTCGCAGCCATCAACTGTAGCCTTTGGGTTTACTACGGGCTCTTCAAAAAAGAACGCGATATTCCACTTGCTGCAGCCAATGCACCAGGGATCATCTTTGGTTTGATCACAGCCATTACAGCCTTGTAATCAATGAAAGAGAGAGTGGGACAGAAATTGGTCATTCGTTAGAATTCGATTTCGTTGTCCCACCTCCGCACAGTTGA